>JBHENW010000178.1:0-8894 GCA_046261875.1 Thermoanaerobaculia bacterium
CCGCAGCCCGCCAGGCGATGCGCCTCGAGCGCATCCGCGAGGAATTCCACGGAAAAGGGGTTGAGGAATGATCCAGACGATTCCCGAAGGTGTCGACAGCAAGTTCCGGCTGGTCCTCCTGATCGCGCGGCGGGCGGAGCAGCTCATGCGCGGCGCGCGTCCGAAGATCGACAGCGAGCGTTCGGTGAAACCCACACGGCTGGCGGCCCACGAGTTCGAGGAGGACCGCGTCCGCTGGGACTACGGCGAGGAAGGCGGCGTGCTGGAAGTCGGCGAGGAGTCCGCGGAGCTCGAAGAAGAGACCGCCGAGGAAGAGGCGACCGCAAACCTCGAGTAGTCTGAAGCGGTGACTCTCACCGGTGATTCGGGCGGGGACAAGCCCCGCCCCTACGGCGACTCGAAGCCCCCGCGCGTCGTCCTCGGGGTCACCGGAGGCATCGCGGCCTACAAGGCGGCCGAGCTCCTCCGGGAGCTGACGCGCCGCGGCGCGAAGGTCCGGGTGACGATGAGCCGTGGCGCACGGGAGTTCGTGACCCCGCTGACGTTCGCGACCCTCTCCGGGCACCCCGTCTTCGTCGAGATCTGGGGTGACCGCAACGAGCCGGCCGTCGATCACGTCAAGCTCGCGCGATGGGCCGATCTGCTCGTGGTCGCCCCGGCGACCGCGCACGCCCTCGCCAAGTTCGCCCACGGACTGGCGGACGATTTCCTGAGCACCTACTTTCTCTGCCACCGGGGGCCGGCCCTCCTCGCGCCGGCGATGGAGACGGGCATGTGGGAAAGCCCCGCCGTCGCCGCCAACCGCGAGCTGCTGCTCGGCCGCGGCGCCCGCTTCCTCGGTCCCGCCTCGGGGGTCCTCGCTTCGGGCCGGGAGGGAGTCGGGCGCATGGTCGAGCCCGACGCGATCGCCGACGAAGCCTTCCGGATCCTGGACGGAGCGCGGCGCGACCTCGAAGGCCTGCGGGTTCTCGTCACCGCGGGGCCGACACGCGAGCGCGTGGATCCGATCCGGTTCCTGTCGAACCGCTCCAGCGGAAAGATGGGATACGCGCTGGCGGAGGCGGCCCGCGACCGCGGCGCCGCGGTCACGCTCCTGTCCGGACCCGTGGCGCTGCCGCGCCCCGACGCGGTCCGGTTCTTTCCGTTCGAGACGGCGGCCGACCTCCATGGGCTGCTCATCCGCGAGTTCCCCGACTCCGACGTCCTCGCCATGGCCGCCGCCGTCGCGGACTTCATCCCCGAGGAGAGCTCCCGGCGCCTCCATCGCGAAGAAGGCGCCCGGGCGCTCCGGCTCGAGCCCGGCGACGACCTGCTCGCGAGCTTGAAGCCGCTGAAGCGTTCCCAGTCGGTCATCGCGTTCGGCGCCGAGACCGAAGACTTCGAGCGGCGCGGCCGCAGGAAGCTGGAGGCCAAAGGGGCCGATTTCATCGTCGTCAACGACGTCGGGCGCTCCGACATCGGCTTCGACGCGGACGAGAACGAGGTACTCCTGATCACGCGGACGGGAGAAGCGGAGCGCATCTCCCGGCAGAGCAAGCGGGCGATCGCCGAACGGATCTGGGACGTGTTCGGGCGTGTGCGTCCCCCCGCGGTTGCTCCGACCGCCACGCGCTGACCCGGGCGTCCGCCGGCCGAGCGCCCCCTGCACGGGGTAGACTCCCGCGCGAGAGTGACCTTCCACGATTCGGCGCCTGCGCCCGACTCCTCTCCGGCCGACGAGCTGGAGTTCTTCCGCGATCTGGGGGTCCGTGAGCTCTTCCTCGATTCCCCGGCGGTTCCGGTGCTCGTTCCGGGCTCGATGCGGACCTTGCCCGACCTGCAGAAGTTCATCGCGGGCTGCCCGCGCTGCAAGCTCGCGGCGACGCGCACGCAGATCGTGTTCGGGCAGGGCAATCCCAAAGCGGACCTGATGTTCGTCGGAGAGGCGCCCGGGCGCGACGAGGACGAGCAGGGGCTCGCCTTCGTGGGATGCGCCGGACAGCTCCTGACGAAGATCATCGAGGCGATGGGGATGAAGCGAGAACACGTGTACATCACGAACGTTTTGCGGTGCAGACCGCCGAACAATCGCAACCCCGAGCCGGACGAGGTCGCTTCCTGCATGCCGTTTCTCGAGGAGAACATCCGTCTCATCTCCCCCAAGGTCGTCGTCGCCCTCGGCACCTTCGCGACCCAGGCTGTCCTCGGTACGGATGAGCCGATCGGCCGGCTGCGCGGACGCTGGCAGTCGGCCCGGGGTGTCCGCGTCATGCCGACCTTTCATCCTTCCTTCCTCCTGCGCTCGCCCGACCGGAAGAAAGACGTCTGGGAGGACATGAAGCTCGTCCGCGACTACCTCGCTGCCACCCCGCCGGACCACTGACGAGACTGTCGTGACCCTTCCTGCGGGGCACCGGGTCGGCTCCTACGAGATCGTCGCACCGCTGGGCGCGGGAGGAATGGGCGAGGTCTATCGAGCCAGGGACATGCGGCTCGGGCGCGACGTCGCGTTGAAATTCCTTCCTCCCGACATGGCGGCGGAAGGGGAACGGCTCGCGCGGTTCGACCGCGAGGCGCGGCTGCTCGCCTCGCTGAGCCATCCGAACATCGGCGTCATCCACGGGCTCGAGGAGTCCGACGGGGCTCCGTGTCTCGTCCTCGAGCTGATTCCGGGAGAAACGCTCGCGGAGAGGATCGCCGCAGGCCCGCTTCCGCTCGACGAGGCAGTCGGCGTCTGCCGGCAGATCGCCCGAGCGGTCGAAGCCGCTCATCAGAACGGGGTGCTCCACCGGGACCTGAAACCGGCGAACATCAAGATCACGCCCGACGGCACGGTCAAGGTTCTCGATTTCGGCCTCGCCAAGGCATTCAGCGCCGAGGGATCCTGGGGCGTCTCCCACTCGCCCACGATCACCACCGGCGGGACGCGCGACGGCGTCCTGCTGGGCACAGCCGCCTACATGAGCCCGGAGCAGGCGCGGGGCAAGCCGCTGGACGCTCGCAGCGACGTCTGGTCGTTCGGATGCGTCCTCTACGAGGCGCTGACGGGGGAGCGCGCGTTTCCGGGGGACACCGTCCCGGACATCCTCGCGGCCGTCATCCACCGCGAGCCGGACTGGGCGAGGCTCCCCGCCGGAACCTCTCTCGGGGTCCGGCGGCTTCTCGAGCGCTGCCTGCGCAAGGATCGCGACCGCAGGCTCCACGCGATCGCCGATGCGCGCCTTGAGCTGGAGGAGCCCTGGCCGGATCATGAGCCAACGCGTGAGGAGGCGGCGAGGCGTCCCTCGGGATGGCGCGTGGCGCTACCCTGGGTCCTCGCGGGGCTGTTCGCCCTCACGGCGCTGGCCGCGCTTTGGATCCGGAACCGCGATCGAGCGGCCGCCGAGGACAGGCGCAGCTATCGCCTCCAGGTTGCTCTTCCCCCCGGAGAGAAACTCGCGGTCGATTTTCGCCCGTCGCTGGCCATCTCGCCGGACGGGTCGCTGCTCGCGTATGCCGCGGAGCGCGGCGGCGTCTCGCGCCTCTCCGTGCGGCCGCTGGAGGAGAAGGAGGCGGCGCTCCTCCCCGGCACCGAGGGCGCCTCCGAGCCCTTCTTTTCCCCGGATGGAAAATGGATCGGCTTCTTCGCTGCTGGGAAGCTCAGGAAGGTGCCCTCGGGCGGGGGCACGCCCGTCACGATTTGCGAGGCGGTCTCCGGCCGAGGCGCCGCCTGGCTTGCCGACGATTCCATCGTGTTTACGCCGAACACGCGGGCAGGACTCTGGAGGGTCCCGGCCGCGGGCGGGACTCCGCAGGAGCTGACCAAGCCGGTCGTAGTAAGTTTCGACCACAGGTGGGCGGAGCCTCTTCGGGGGGGCTCGGTGCTCTTCACGGCATGGTCGTGGAAGGCCGCCTACGAGGAGCGCGTGCTCATGTACGAGCTCGGGACAGGCCGCACGACCGAGTTCAAGAACGCCACGTCGGGACGATTCGTGTCTCCCGGGGACCTCGTGTATATGAAGGGGGGCGCGCTCTTCGCCTCGGCTTTCGATCTCGAGAACCGCAAGGTGACGGGACCGCAGAGACCTCTCGCCGAGACCGTGTTTACGACGTCCAATACCGGGGCCGCGCACTTCGCCTTCTCGCGCAACGGAACGCTCGCGTACGTTCCGGGGGGGCTGCCGACGGAGCGCACGCTGGTCTGGCGTGATCACCGCGGCGTCGAGACGCGGCTGCCCGCTCCCCCCCGGGCCTACATGGGCATTCGACTGTCACCGGACGGTTCGCGCGTGGCGGTCGCCATCGAGGGCCCCACGACAGACGTCTGGGTACACCACGTCGGCCAGGGGACGCTGACCCGGCTGACGTTCGACGGGGACAACGCGCATCCGATCTGGAGACCGGACGGAAAGCGACTGGCCTATACGTCGCGCCGCAGCGGCGGCGTTTCGAACCTGTTCTGGGTGCCCGCGGACGGCAGCGGGCCTCCGGAGCGGCTCACGGAGAGCGACAAGCCGCAGGTGCCGACGGGATTCTCTCCGGACGGACGCTTTCTGGTTTTTCAGCGGGACGGCGGAGGACTCCCGTTCCGATGTCTGGCTGTTGCCTCTGACGGGCGACCGCAAGACCGTCCCTCTCATCCACACGCCGTTCGAAGACCGCTGGGCGCGTTTCTCTCCGGATGGAAAGTGGATCGCCTGGGTCTCCGACGAGACGGGAGTGGACCAGGTGTACGTCCAACCATTCCCCGGGCCGGGCGGGAAGTGGCAGGTCTCGACCGAGCTCGGCCGCGACCCGATGTGGGGGCCGGGAGGGCGTGAGCTCTTCTATACGGCAGGGAATCGGTTCATGGTCGTCGACGTCCGTCCCGGGACGGGCTTCGCCGCCTCCACGCCGCGCCAGCTCTTCGAAGCGCGCTACGAGCGCCCGTCGGGCCCGCTGGCCACTTACGACGTCTCCGCGGACGGGCAGCGCTTCCTGATGGTGAAGGGGAGCGAGCCGGAGGATGCGGTCTCCCAGATCCACGTCGTGTTGAACTGGTTCGACCTCTGGAGGAAGCCCGCTCGCCGCTGACGAGCGTTATTCTTCGGGACAGATTGTCCCTCTCATCGGGAACGCGTCTCGGCCCTTACGAGGTCCTCGCTCCCGCCGGCGCCGGCGGCATGGGGGAGGTATACAAGGCGCGGGACACGCGCCTGGACCGGACCGTCGCCATCAAGGTCCTCCCGCCTCATCTCTCGCAGAATCCGGAGGGCCGGCAGCGTTTCGAGCGGGAGGCGAAGACGATCTCCTCTCTTTCTCATCCGCACATCTGCGCGCTCTACGACGTGGGGCACCAGGACGGCACCGAATACCTCGTCATGGAGTTTCTGGAGGGCGAGACGCTGACGGATCGGCTCGTCAAGGGGCCGCTGCCTCTCGAGCAGCTCCTGCGCTTCGGGATCGAGATCGCCGACGCCCTGGACAAGGCCCACCGGCAGGGGATCGTGCACCGGGACCTGAAGCCCGGCAACGTCATGCTGACCCGGTCCGGCATCAAGCTCTTGGATTTCGGTCTGGCCAAGGCGATGACGCCCGCGTCCTCCCCGTCGAGTCTCACGGTCCTGCCGACGATGGCGGGCAACCTGACGCAGGAAGGGACGATCCTGGGGACGTTCCAGTACATGGCGCCGGAGCAGCTCGAGGGGAAGGAAGCCGACGCGCGCACGGACATCTTCGCGTTCGGCGCCGTTCTCTACGAGATGGCGACAGGGCAGAAGGCGTTCGCCGGCCGAAGCCAGGCCTCTCTCATCGCCGCGATCCTGGAGCGCGAGCCTCCGGCGATCTCGACGGTCCAGCCGATGAGCCCCCCGGCTTTGGACCGGACCGTCAAGACCTGCCTCGCCAAGGACCCCGAGGACCGCTGGCAAACCGCGCACGACGTGATGCTGCAACTCAAGTGGATCGCGGAGGGGGGCTCGCAGATCGGCCTGCCGGCGCCGGTGGTCGCCCGCCGCAAGAGCCGGGAGAAGCTCGCCTGGGGCCTGGTGGTCATCGCCTTCCTCGCGGCGCTGGCCGGGGCGGCAGGGACTGCCTTTTTCGCACATCGCGCTCGGATCGTCTTCCGCCCGATGCGCTCTTCGATTCTCCCGCCAGAGGCCTGGTCTTTTGCGTCCGTGGGCTCAGTCGCCGTTTCTCCCGATGGCCAGCAGCTTGCCTTCGTTGCCGTGTCCCCGGAAAGGAAAACGCTTCTTTGGGTGAGGCCTCTTGGCGCCCTCAACCCGCGCCCCCTGCCTGATACGGAGGGCGCCTCCTATCCCTTCTGGTCCCCCGACAGCCGGTTCCTCGGCTTCTTTGCCGGCGGCAAGCTCAAGAAGATCGAAGCCTCCGGCGGACCCTCTCAGACCATTTGCGACGCGCCCATGGGCCGAGGCGCTTCGTGGAATCGAGATGGCGTGATCGTGTTCGCCCCCAGGAACCGAAGCCCGATTCATCGCGTGCTGGCGTCCGGCAGCTCGCCGGCACCCGTGACGCGGTTCGGCACCGGGGAGGGGAGTCACCGATGGCCCTACTTTCTTCCCGACGGACGCCATTTTCTGTTCACCGTCCTGGGGGGCGCCGGCCAGCCCAGCGGCCGCTATCGTCTCTTCGTTGGATCCCTCGATTCGAACGAGAGGAAGGAACTCTTCGACGTCAGCTCCAATGTCGCTTACACCGCGCCCGGGTATCTCTTGTTCGTCCGCGA
Source organism: Thermoanaerobaculia bacterium (assembly GCA_046261875.1). Lineage (GTDB taxonomy): Bacteria > Acidobacteriota > Thermoanaerobaculia > UBA5066 > Gp7-AA6 > JBHENW01. Next base: position 6,683 of record JBHENW010000178.1, read on the forward strand.
GGCGAACCTCTTGGCGCAACCCTTTGATGCTTCGCGCCGCGAGATTCGCGGCGAGCCAGTTCTCGTGGGCGATCACGTCTCCTATTCGGGCAACTTCATTTACGCGGATTTTTCCGCCTCGCAGGATGGCGTGATCGCCTACAAGAACAGCACGTTATCCTCGTCGAAGCTTCTTTGGTACGACCGGGGAGGCAAGGCGATCGGCTCGGTTGGCGAGCCGGCGTATTACCGGGACCCTCGAATGTCACCGGACGGCCGGAGAATCGCCGTGTTCCGCGTGGATCCCCGGACTCAGCATGGCGACATCTGGCTCTACGAGAGCGAGCGCGAGAGCGCCACGCGGTTCACATTCCGGCCGTCTCAGTATTGGGGGCATGCCTGGTCTCCGGACGGTCAGCGCATTGTCTATGGCGTGGGGAATGCCATGAACCTGAAAACATCGAGCGATGCCGGAGGTGAGGAGCAGCTTCTTCAATCGCAGGGTCTCAAGAGACCCTCCGATTGGTCACCGGACGGGCGGTACATCGTTTATGGCCACCTCGCAGGCGAAACGGGATGGGACTTGTTCCTTCTGCCTCTGTCGGAGGATCGCAAGCCGGCACCGTTTCTCGCGACGCCCTTCAACGAGTTGGGTGGCCGCTTCTCCCCGGACGGGAGGTGGATCGCCTACGCCTCCGACGAATCGGGCAGATACGAAGCCTTCGTTCGCCCCTTCCCTGGACCGGGCGGCGCGGTCCGCGTATCCACCGGCGGAGGAGAATCGCCCCGGTGGCGGCAGGACGGCAGAGAGATCTTTTACATGGCTGAGGATCGCAAGCTGATGAGTGCCGAGATCAAGGCGGGCTTGCGACTGGAGGTCGGCAGGGTGCGGCCGCTCTTTGAAGTCCAACTGTCCGGGGACCCGCTCCTGGAATCCGAATACGACGTGACGCGGGATGGCCAGCGATTTTTGGTCAACACTCCCATGGGCGAGAAAGCCGTTTCGTCCGTCACCCTCGTCCTGAACTGGACAGCGGAACTGAAAAAGCAAAGGTAGATGTCGCTTTCCTCCGGTGCCCGCCTCGGCTCCTACGAGATCCTCGCTCCCGCCGGCGCGGGAGGGATGGGAGAGGTCTATCGGGCGAAGGACACCCGTCTCGACCGGACCGTCGTGGTCAAGGTCTTGCCATCGCGAACTGCCGGCGGCATGCCGCCGGGGCAGGCAGACGGACAGAACGCCCGCTTGACTGATGCATATCCGGTGAGCATACTGATGCATATGAGAACTACGCTGATCCTCGACGACGACCTTCTGGAAAGGGCCCGGAGCCTGACCGGTCTCAAGGAGAAAACGGCGATGGTCCACGCCGGCCTCGAGGCCCTGATCGCCCGCGAAAGCGCCCGCAGGCTGGCCGCGCTCGGAGGCTCGGAAAAGAGGCTGCGCGGCGTGCGGAGACGGCGCTCGCGTCGGACTCGGAGAACGCGCCCCTGATCCTCGTCGACACGTCGGTCTGGGTCGATCATCTGCGCAAAGGCAACGCGCGGCTGGAAGACTTTTTACGCGACGGGCTCGTTCTCGTCCACCCATTTGTCCTGGGTGAGCTGGCGCTCGGCCGACTGAAGAGGCGCTCCGAGATTCTCGGCCTTCTCGGGGAGATGCCGCGGGCGCCGGCCGCGAACCACGACGAGGTCCTCGAGTTCGTCGACCGTCACGAGCTCGCTGGGAGCGGCGTCGGCTGGGTCGATGCCCATCTTCTCGTCTCGGCTGCATTGAGCGGCGTCTCTCTCTGGACGCTGGATCGCCGGCTGGCCATCGCGGCTGGGCGCTTCGCTCTGTCGGCCTGACTGAAGCATGCGAATCCGTTTCCGGCGCGGCCCTACGAGATCCTCTCGCCGCAATCCCATCCCTCTCGACGAGGCGCTGCTCGACCGCACCGGGTGCCCGAGATTTTGGCCGAATGCGAGAACCGGACGAGGAATCGAGCGAATCCGCCGGTATGTCGTCTTCTTCCCGGACGGCCGCGGCAAGCGCTGGATGCGAGTTGCGCACCGAGATGGCTCTTTCCGAGCGACTTGGCGTCATATGTTTTCGCATTGGGGCAACCGAGTGTGACGCTCGCCGCCGGTTCCCGTCTCGGCCCTTACGAGGTCCTCGCTCCCGCCGGCGCCGGCGGCATGGGGGAGGTATACAAGGCGCGGGACACGCGCCTGGACCGGACCGTCGCCATCAAGG
>JBHENW010000179.1:0-11802 GCA_046261875.1 Thermoanaerobaculia bacterium
CCCCCCCCCCCGCCGATCCCGGGCGTCGGATCGGAGCTCCCGACCCCTTCCCCCCTCGCCGAGCCGAGTCCCGTTGCGCCGTTGGAGACCGCGCCGGCGCCTCCCACGCCGGAGGCGACCCTGGCGGTTCCTCTCTCGTGACCGGCCCGAGTCTCTGGTATCCTGAAACAACAACACATTCACGGAGAACCACATGCGACCCGTCAGGGCACTCGCCATTGCCTCGCTCACGGTGGTCGTGGCCTGCTCGACCAAGCCGGCCTCCGTGGACATCTCTCCGAAACGGCCCAAGCTGTACGGCCTGGAGCGCACGCAGCGCCTTTCCGCCCGGATCCTGGACAAGAAAGGGGAACCTCTTCCCGAAGCGACGGCCGAGTGGTCGTCATCGGATCCGGCCGTCGCGCACGTGGAGGCGGGAGGCCGAGTCATCGCCAAGAAAGAGGGGAAGGCGATGATCACCGCGTCCTACAAGAAGGTCTCGGCGCAGGTCCCCGTCGAAGTCGTGGACGTCTCGGCCGTCGAAGTCACTCCGGCGTCGCTGAACCTGATCGGTCCGGCGGGAGTGCAGATCCCTCTCCAAGTGACCGTGAAGAACTCGAAAGACGAAGCGGTTCCGCTCCCGGCGAGCTGGGAGTCGAGCGACGAGAAGATCGCGACCGTCTCGGAAGATGGGGTGGTGACCTCCGTGCGCTCGGGCACGGCGACGATCGTGGCCCGCGTGGGCGATCTGCAAGGGGGCGCCGAGGTGCGCGTCGCCGTCAAGGAGCTCGCGAGCCTGGACCTCCGTCCCAAGACGGCGCTGGTGCGTGTCGGAGATTCCCAGACCTTCCAGGTCGTCGCCTACGGGCCCGACGGGGGGATCATCGAAGGCGTAGCGGCGCAGTTCGAGTCCTCCGACCCCGCGGTCGCCGTCGTGGACGCGGGTGGAAAAGTCTCCGGAGCCTCGCCGGGCACGGCGACGATCCAGGCCCGCCTCGGCACGATCACGGCGCAGGCGACGCTCCTCGTCAACTAGCTCTCAGCTCTCGGCTCTCAGCCATCGGGTCCGCGCGGCATAAGCTTCCGGTCCCGATGTCCATCCGTCCCCCGGCGGTCGCCGGGCAGTTCTACGAAGCGCGCGCAGGAGAGCTCGAGCGCTCGGTCCGCGCGCACCTGCAATCCGGCGGAGAGCCGCCGGTCCGGGCCTTCGGAGCGATCGTGCCGCACGCGGGCTACGTCTATTCGGGGCCGGTCGCGGGCGCGGTCTACGCCCGGATGGAAATACCCCGAAGCGTCGTCATCCTCTGTCCCAACCACACCGGCCGGGGAGCGCCGGCGGCCCTGGATCCCTCCGAGGCGTGGCGGACGCCGCTCGGAGAAGTGGCGCTCGACCGGGCGCTTGCGAGGCGACTGCTCGCGCTGGCTCCTTCGATCGAGGAGGACGCGACCGCCCACCGGCGGGAGCATTCCCTCGAGGTCCAGCTCCCTTTCCTCCAGGTCCTCAAGCCGGAGGTCCGGATGGTGCCGGTCTGCATAGGCGCTCCCGACCTCGCGCTCTGCCGCGAGATCGGGATGGCGGTGGCCGGGCTCGCCGCCGAGGAGCAGGCGCCGCTCGTGCTGGCATCCTCGGACATGAATCACTACGAGTCGCGGGAAGTCGGACGGCGCAAGGACGACATGGCCCTGGAAAAGATCGCGGCCCTGGACCCGGAGGGTCTGTTCACGACCGTGATCTCCCGCTCGATCTCCATGTGCGGCTTCCTTCCGGCCACGGCCCTGCTCTTCGCCGCCCGGGCCGCGGGCGCGGAGCGGGCGCGGGTCGTCGCGCGGCGCGACAGCGGCGATGAGACCGGGGGTATCGACTCGGTCGTCGGTTACGCGGGCGTCCTCCTGGCGTGATGGTCCACACGATCCTCTGGCGCCGGCTCGACCGGCCCGGGCACGAGTCGGCAGCCCTTTTTCGCGCGGGCTCGGAATGGCGCCTGGAAGGCTCGGCCGTTTTTTCCCACGCACGCGAGGCATGCCGCCTGGACTACCGACTCCGCTGCGACGCCAGCTGGCGGACCCTCTCGGGCGAGGTGTCCGGCTGGCTCGCCGGAAAGCCGATCGCGATCTCCATTACGGCGGATGGAAACGGCCGTTGGACCCTGGATGGCCGGGAAGCTCCGGACGTCGCCGGTTGTATCGACCTCGACCTGAACTTCAGCCCGTCGACGAACCTCCTGCCGGTCCGCCGCCTGGAGCTTCCCGTCGGCGTCGAGGCGGCCGTCCGGGCCGCGTGGCTGAAGTTTCCGAGCTTCACGCTCGAGCCGCTGGAGCAGACCTACCGGCGCACCGGCGAGCGGTCGTATGGTTACGAGAGCGCCGGGGGGCGGTTCCGTGCGGACCTGCGCGTGGATGCGCAGGGCTTTCCGCTGGATTACGCCGGCGTCTGGCGTGCGGAGGAAGGCATCGGGGACACCCCGGACGGCAGGCGGAGAGGATCGAGTACGGGATGATCGAGATCGAGGTCCTCGACTCGGGCAGCCCCCAAATCGACTTCGGCCAGGACGCCGAATAGGGAACCTCCGATCGCTCCCCTCGTCGTTCTCGTCGCCGGGACCTTGCTCTTCCGGCTCACCGGCCGCCTGGGAATCCGCGCGCTCGACTCCTGGCGGGACGCCGTCCGGTTGGCCCTCCCGTCATGTTTCTGTTCACGGCCTCGGCGCACTTCACGGCCATGAAGCACGACCTCGCCGCCATGATCCCGGCGCCGTTCACCGGGAGCTTGCCCATCGTTTACGCGACGGGAGTCCTCGAGGTCGCCGGCGCGTTCGGCATCCTGGGGTCCCGGACCCGCCGCGCGGCAGGGATCGGCCTGATCCTCCTGATGCTCGCCATGTTCCCCGCCAACGTGAGCGCCGCCCGGCGCGGCGTGAGCCTGCGGGGAGAGCCGCCCAGCGCCCTGGTCTGGCGGGCGCCCCTTCAGCTCCTCTTCATCGCGGCCGTCTGGTGGGTCGCAATCCATCGCGCGCCCGAAGAGCGCCGCCGGCTCGCTGCCGTGTGACTCCCCAGAAGAACGAACGGGTGCGATGAGACGAGACGGAGGCGAACATGGCGGCATACGTCGTCGTTGAGATCACCGTGACCGATCCAGCCGGTTTCGAGCCTTACCGGCTCGCGGCACCGGCGACGGTCGCGGCCTACGGGGGGCGATACCTCGTTCGGGGCGGGCGCGTCGAGACGGTCGAGGGTGACTGGAAGCCCGGCCGGCTCGCGGTCCTGGAATTCGACTCGGCGGAGCAGGCCCGACGATGGTACGAATCTCCCGACTATCGGGAGGTGAGGCGTCTCCGCGAAAACGCGGCCGACTTCCGGATGGTGATCGTGGAGGGCGTGACCCCTCCGACTTAAGGAGGCGCGGCTCCCCCTCCATGATGGCCTGCATGCGCGCCCTTGCCGTAACCCCGGAGGGCGTCGTACGCGGCGATCTGGGCCGGGGTGAGGAGGGACCGCATCTGGAGGTGAGCTTGCAGGTGGGCCGCCCGGAGCTCCCCTTCGAGGCCGGCCGCCTCGGCGGTCAACCGTGACAGGGCTTGCGAGGTGATCCGCGCCTCGGCGAAGAGGCGGTCGAGCTCCCGCTCCTTTTCGAGGATCGCCTGACCGAGACGGACCGCGCTTTCGTGCATCCGGCGGTAGATCTCCCGGGTCGCCCCCGCCTGCGCCGCGGTGAGTCGGAGCTCCTTCTCGAGATCCAGGACGTGCCGGGGGCCGGGATAGTGGTTCAGCTCGGCCGCCTTGGCGTAGCCCATCCCTTCCCCGGCTTCGTAGGCGGCGACCTCCTCCGGCGCGAGCGCCTTGATCTCCCGGCTCTCGTGTCCCGCATACGGCAGGCCGCTCTGCGCCATCGCCAGACCCGCCGCCAGGCAGGCCCCGGCGAGAGCGCTTCCGATCGCGATACGCATGTTTCGGTCCCTCCAGTTCATGTGATCCCAACCCGCGAAAGACTCAGATCTGTTCCTCCGAAAAGTGTCCGGATGCGACCTGCACGATCTCCCGCACGACGCCGGGAGTGCCCGCCACGACGTTGCCCCGCTCCCAGAAGCGATTGCGGCCGTCGTAGTCGGTGATTCGGCCTCCGGCCTCCTCGATGAGGAGGGCCCCGGCGGCGATGTCCCAGATCGAGAGGCGGAACTCGAAGAAGCCGTCAAAAACTCCCGAGGCGACGCATGCGAGGTCGAGCGCCGCGGAGCCTGCCCGCCGGATCGCGCGGGCCCGGAGGAAGACGTCGTGGAACAAGCGCAGGTAGAGCGAGATCCGGTCCTTCGATCGGAATGGGAATCCGGTCGCGAGGAACGCGTCGTCCAGACCCGGGCGTTCCGAGACCGCGAGCCGCGTTTCGTTGCGGAACGATCCCCCTCCCCGCTCCGCCGTGTACATCTCCTCCCGCAGCGGGTCCCAGACGACGCCGGCGACGATCTTCCCGCGCTCGCGGGCAGCGATCGACACGCACCAGAACGGAAAGCCCGCGATGAAGTTGGAGGTCCCGTCGAGCGGGTCGATGATCCAGGTCCGCGCGTCCGTCTCGCCCGCACGCGCGCCCCCTTCCTCCCCGAGAAACGCGTCGCCCGGGAACCGGGACCGGATCCGGGTGACGATCTCCTCCTCGCTCTCGCGGTCGGCGTGGGTCACGAAGTCGTGCTTCTTCTTCTCCGAGACCGAGCCCTGCGGCAGCCGGCGCCAGTTCGCCGTCAGGACGTCTCCTCCGGCGCGCGCGGCGGCGATCGCGGTCTCTAGGAGCGGGCTCATCGGGCTTTCTCGCCGGCGCGCGCCCGCGCGATGCGTGCGTAGGCCGTTGCGACCGCCCTTTCGGCGTCGCGCCCGAGCAGGTTGTGGTCGCGGGAGCCCGGAGCGGCCGGTTCTCCGTCGGAGAAGACCTTCCACCAGTACACCCCTTTCCAGGCGGGCTCCTTTTCGAGCGCCGCGAACACCGCGGCGATCGCGCGGCCGGCGTGCTGGGGGTCGAGCGGCCGGTCCATCGGCTCTTCGTGGGGCGTCATCCAGGCGCCGCGCACGGGCGGATAGCCCGCTTCCGTGAAGACGACGGGCTTCCGGTGGGTCGAGGCGAGGCGCCCGACCGGAGCGTAGGCGCGCCGCGCCCCGGCGACGAGCTCCGCGTCGCTCGCAAGCGGATTGGCCGAAAGGGGATCGTAAAAATCCACCCCGATGGCGTCGAGCGCGTCCCAGAAAGGGACACGGACCGCGCCGGCGGCCCAGTTCGAGGCATAGAGCAGCGGGGCGCCGGTCGCCAGGCGGATGGCCGCGATCACGTCCCGCCACTGGCGCTCGCGGACCTCGGTCTTCGAGAGCTCCGTCCCGACGCAGAAGAGGTCCGCCCGCGCCGCCTCGGCTACGACCGCGTTGTGGACGATGAACCGGCGGTAGTCGGCGAACCACGCCCTCCACGCCTCTTCGTTCTCCATCGCGATCTCGCCGACGAACGCGCCTCCGCCGAGCCAGATCTGTGGTTTGAGCATCGCGCTCATACCGGCCTGGCGCGCGTGGGTCACCGCGAGCACGGTCCCTTCGTCCGTCTCGCCTGCGGGATGCCGGTGGATGAAGCCGATCTCGGGGTCGGATGCGGCTTTGGAGAAAGCAAACGGCATGATGGAGATCGAGTTGACGTCCCGGCGGCCGAGCGCACGCAGGGTCTCCAGGGAGCGCGGGGAGGCGTAGGATGACTCGACGCGGTTGGTCATCGCGTAGGAGATCCCCCGCAGGAAACCGGACGGGAGCGTTCTCCTCGGCGGCGCCGCCGCGCGCAGCGCGCGGGCGCTCTTTGCCCACCGCTCGAGGTGCGTGGAGAGCCGGTCCGGGGGCCCGGCGAGCGCGCTCTCGACGGCGCGCTCCCCTTCCGCGACCGCTCCGGCGTGCAGCCAGGACGCGGCGCTCCCCACGGCGATTACGGGCGACAGCTCCTCGACGCCGGCCATAACTTCCGGCACGGAGGGGGACACGCCGGCCCCTTCGGTGAACGCGGCGAAGTCCCGGACTTCTCGCCCCCACCAGCGGCCGTGCCGGCGGGCGCCTTCGGCGAGCAACAGGAGCGGGCGGTCGAGGAGCGCCGGACGCTTCGAGGAGGCGGCGGCGGAAGCCAGCGCCGGAGACACGAGGTCCGGCTCGGCGGGAGCGGATGCGTCGATCTCCAGGCGCGCTCCGCCCCCCTCGCGGGCCAGATCGGCCGGCCGAGAGGATCCGGCGTACCGCGCCTTCACGATCGTTTCGGGAAAGACGACCACGGTCAGCGGGGCGCCGACGAAATCGCCCGCGTGTCGCTCCAGGATCCGCTGCCACCGCGCGACCGGTTCGCGGGAGCCCGCGGGATAGCGCCAGGTCACGGCGCCGCGCTTCTCCACCCGCAGGCCCCGATAGAAGCGCTCGCGGTCCGCGATCTCGTCCCGATCGGACGCGCGATCGACCGCGAGGCCGGCGGCGGCCAGACGGAACGCCCCTTCTTTCTTCAGTTCGCTTGATACGACGCGGTAAGAACCGGACGGCAGGATTTCGCCCCAGAGGATCGACGCCGTGAGGCGCCGCGCCGCCCGCGCGGTGTTGCCGAGCACGAGGACTTCCGAGGCGGGCGCGGGAAGAGACAGCGCAACCGCGTCGTCGGCTCCCGGGTACTCGCGGCCGTCGAAAGCGAAGCCGCTCGGCCGGAGGACGATGGGGAACCTGCCGATGCGGCGCGCGAACGCCGCAGAAGCCGGAGTCCTGGCGACGCGCAGCACCTCCCATCCCTCCGGCGCCTGCTGCTCCTCATCTCCGGCGTCGAGGCGGATGCCGCGGCGCTCGGCCGCAGTCGAGAACCGACGGAAGTCGTCCGCGGCGCGCAGGTCCGGCGCGACCCGGAGGGCGATCCGGCGGGACGAACGCGCCTCAGGCGCTGTAAACGCCAGCGCGAGGGCGGCCAGGATCGGCCAGAGGATCAAGCTCAGCAACTCTCCTCGGTCAGCGGGAGGTCCGGGCGGTCCCGCCATCGGCGCGCTTCCAGACGACGCGGCCCCACACGATCGTCGCGACGGGCGCGCCTCGAAGGTCCCAGCCCGCGAAGGGAGAGCTCCTCCCGAGAGAGACGAATCGCGACGGTTCCACCTTCCATGCATACGACGGATCGAAGACCGTCACGTCGGCCGGAGTCCCCGGCGCGAGCGTGCCCCCCGGCAAGCCGAAGGCCCGGGCCGGTCCGGTCGAGAAGACCTCGACGAAGCGCCCCAGAGGGAGCCAACCGGGAGTCACGAGCCGGTCGAAGACGACCGATGCGGCGGTCTCGAGCCCGACGATCCCGAAAGGAGCGGCGTCGAACTCGACCTCCTTCTCGTCCTCGGGGTGCGGAGCGTGATCCGTCGCGATCGCGTCCACCGTGCCGTCGAGTATGCCGGCGAGGAGGGCCTCGGCATCCGGCTTCTCCCGGAGCGGCGGGTTCATCTTGACGCGCGTGGAGTAACCGGAGGAGGCCACGTCCTCGTCGGTCAGGAGGAGGTGATGGGGGGTGGCTTCGCACGTCACCCCGACGCCGCGAGCGCGCGCCTCGCGCACGAGGGCGACGGCGCGGGCGGTGGAAAGGTGCGCGAAGTGAATCCTACCGCCCGCCGTCTCGGCCACGAGGAGGTCCCGCGCGACCGCGGCCGCTTCGGCGATTCCCGGCTGTCCGGAGAGGCCGAGGCGCGTGGAGACCGCGCCCTCGTGCATCGGGGCGCGGCCGGAAAGGAACGGGTCCTCGGCGTGCTGCACGACCGCGACCCCGTCCAGGCGCGCGTGCTCCAGCGCCCGCCGCAGCAGTCCGCCGTCGCGCAACCACTGGCCGTCGTCGGAAAACGCCACGGCGCCCGCGTCTCGCATCTCCCCCATCTCCGCGAGCTGCTCGCCCCGCTGGCCGACCGTGATCGCTCCGATCGGCCAGAGACGCGCGGTCGCTCCCGCCGCGGCCGCGCGGGCGCGGAGGAACTCCGTCACCGCGCGGTTGTCGTGGACCGGCTCCGTATTGGGCATCGCGCAGACCGCCGTGAATCCGCCGGCCGCCGCGGCCGCGAGGCCCGTGGCGATCGTCTCCGCGTGCTCGCGCCCGGGCTCCCGCAGGTGCGCGTGGAGGTCGATGAAGCCGGGAAAGACGTACAGGCCGCCCGCCTCGAAGACCTCCGCCCCTTCCTCGGAGAGCGTCTCCCCGACCGCCTGGACGCGGCCCTCCGCCAGCCGGACGTCGTACCGGCCGTCGCGTCCCGAAGCCGGGTCGACCACTCGCCCTCCCCGGATCAGCAGCGCCGCGCTCACGCGTCCCGCTCCGATTCCCACGGATGCCCTCCGAGGAGGAGGTAGAGCACGGCCATGCGGACCGCCACGCCATTGGCCACCTGTTCGAGAATGACCGACCGGTCGGAATCGGCGACGTCGGAGGCGATCTCCACGCCCCGGTTCATCGGGCCGGGATGCATGACGATCGCGTGCGGCCGCGCGCGGGAGAGACGCTCCCGCGTCAGCCCGTAGCGCCGGAAGTACTCCCGGGCGGAGGTGAAACGCCCGGCGGCGCCGCGTTCCACCTGCATCCGCAGCATCATGACGACGTCGGCCCCGTCGAGCGCCTGATCGAAGTCCGTCGCGACGCGGACCCCCATCTCCTCGATCCGCGGCGGCATCAGGGCCGGCGGAGCGCAGACCGTCACCCGGGCGCCCATCTTCGTGAGCAGCCAGATGTTGGACCGCACGACGCGGGAGAGAGCGATGTCTCCCGTGATGACCACCCGAAGACCTTCGAGGCGACCGAACCGCTGGCGCATCGTGAGGGCGTCGAGGAGCGCCTGCGTCGGATGCTCGTGGGCGCCGTCGCCCGCGTTCACGACCGAGGCCCGCACGTGGCGGGCGAGGAAGTGCGGGACGCCGGGCGAACGGTGCCGGATGACGATCAGGTCCGGCGACATCGCCTGCAGGTTGCGGGCAGTGTCGAGGAGGGTCTCCCCCTTTTCGACCGAGCTGCCCTTCTCGGAAAAGGAGAGGGAATCCGCCGACAGGAAACGTTCGGCCGCCTCGAAGGAGAATCGGGTCCGGGTCGAGGCCTCGAAGAAGAGGTTGACGACCAGGCGTCCGCGCAGGGCGGGGACTTTCTTGATCGGGCGCTGCGCGATCGAGCGCATGGACTCCGCCGTGTCGAGCAGAAGCGTGATCTCGTCCGCCGAAAGGGGTTGGATGCCGAGGAGGTCCTTGGAGCGGAGCCCGGGGAGCGTCAACGTCTCGACGAGTCCTACGTCCCGGGTCTCTCCAGGATCCAGACCTCGTCGGATCCGTCGGTCTCGGCGAACATCACCTTGATCACCTCGCGCTGGGCCGTGGGAACGCTCTTGCCCACGTAGTTCGCTTCGATCGGGAACTCGCGATGGCCGCGGTCGATGAGCACGGCCAGGCGCAGCGCGCGCGGACGCCCCAGGTCGATGGTTCCGTCGAGGGCGGCGCGGATCGTGCGGCCGGTGTAGAGGACGTCGTCGCAGAGCACGATGGCGCGCCCGTTCAGGTCGAAGTCGATCTCGGTCTTCTTGAGCAAGGGCTGCGGAGCGACCAAGGAGAGGTCGTCCCGATAGAGGGTGATGTCCAGGGTGCCGACCGGGAACGGCTGGCCCACGAGGTCGGAGAGCCGGGAGGCGAGCCGCGTGGCCAGAGGCACGCCCCGCGTCCGGATGCCGATGAAGGCGAGGTCCGTGAGGTCCTTGGGATGCTCGGCGATCTCGTGCGCCATCCGATCGATCATCCGGGCGATGCGCTCGGAGTCGAGGATCCGGCTCTTCTTGACCAGGGTTTCGGTCACGCCCGGATCCCCCGGAGGGGGGGAAACCCCGACGGCCCAAAGGCCGCGCCCGTGGCGTGCGGGGGCGGTTTTCGGGCGTACAGGGCGGTCATTCGGACAGGTCCGGCGGAGTCTATGGGCGGGGCCCGGGAAGGTCAAGAAGCGGCCGAAAAGGAGCAGTTCACGGGCTCGCCGGCGGTACAATGGCAAAAAAAGGAAGCCGAAATGGTCGTTTACAACGCTGCCACGCGCGAGCTCACGGCCAAGATCGTCTACTACGGTCCGGGTTTGGGGGGAAAAACGACAAACCTCCAGCTCCTCCACGACCGCTTGGAGCCGGGCACGGTCGGGAAGCTCCTCAACCTCGCGACGCACAGCGACCGGACGATCTACTTCGACCTGCTTCCCGTGGAGCTCGGCGACATCAAGGGGTACAAGATCCGCTTCCAGCTTGCCACCGTCCCCGGCCAGACCGCGTTCAACGAGACGCGCCGCGTCGTGCTCAAGGGGACCGACGGGATCGTGTTCGTCGCGGACTCGCAGTGGACGATGCTGCCGAAGAACCTGGAGAGCTGGCAGAACCTGAAGGACAACCTGAAGGTCAACAGCATCTCCTTCGAAGGGATCCCCATCGTCATCCAGTACAACAAGCGGGATCTCCCCGACATCCTCTCGGTGGACGCGATGCAGGAAGCGCTCGGCCTCTCCTCTTATCCATTCGTCGAGGCCGTCGCGAGCGCGGGCCGGGGAGTCACCGAGACCTTCAAGCTCATATCGAAGCTGACTTTCGTGGATCTGCTCCGCCGGCTGCAGGGCCGGCGGCCGGACGATGCCGCCCCCCCGGAGCGTCAGGAGCAGGACGACCTCCAGACCTGGAAAGACTCGCTGCTCAACCGCACGGCGCCGCCCGCGCCGGCGCGGTCGCGGCCGCTCGCTCTCGTGCCGACGCCCACGGAGGAAGCGCCGTTCGACGTCGAGGAGCCTGCCCCCATCGAGCCCGTCGCGACGGCGGAAGGTCCCTTCGGGGAGGCGTCGGAGGAGGCGGTCGACGCTGCGCCCGATGAGCCCGCCACCGCCCAGAGCGTGCCGCTGGAAACGGTGAACTTCCGGCTCGGGGTCCCGCAGCCGCAAACGAGCGGATGGGACGAACCGCCCGTTTCGGAGGAACCGGTCGAAGACCTCCCCGACGCGATCGATTTCGTGGAAGAGACGCCGGGACCCGAGCCGTCCTACGAGGTCCTCTCGCATCCGCTCGAGACGGTGCCCGAGCTCACCGGCTTCCCCGAAGTCGACCGGCCGACGGAGGTGCTCGACAAGTCGTCTCTCGCCGCCGCCTCAGCGGCGCCTTCGCCCGAGATCACCGAGAGCGTCCGCCGACTGGAGACCCGCCTGGCCGAGCTCGAGGAAGCGCTCCGGGCCCAGTCCGACGGGATCGCCAGTGCCGAACAGGCCGTGGACGCCCTTTCGGCGCGCCTGGAGGCGTTCGAGCGCGATTCCCGGTCGCTCGGCAAGAGCCTGCAGGAGAACACGGACCGCCTGGCCTCGCGCCTCGGCGAGGTCGAGAAGGCCGCCGGCCCGATCGGCGAGATGGAGATGACCCTCGCACGGATGGCGGACTCCGAAGTGAAGCTGGAGAGCCTCAAGGACCGGCTCGACGGCGCGGTCCGCCGGCAGAGGACGGCGGAGGACGACGTGTCCATGGCGCTCAAGAGCCTCCACGAGAAGGGCGACCGGCTCGACGGGCAGCTGGGCACCCTCGCCGGGCACCTCTCCGCCCTCGAGGGCAGCCTCCAGGAGAAGACGTCCCAGGGCCGCCGGGAAGCCGACGACATCCGGGCGCAGCTCGAGCACGTAGCGGCCGTGGTGGAAGAGAAGACGAACCTCGGCCACCGGGAAGCGGAGGACATCCGCGGCCAGCTCGCCCCGCTGCTCGAGAACGCGGCGCGGCGCAATCAGACCGACCAGGAGATCTACGCGGAGTTCGACCGGCTGCGTGAGTCGCTCGCGGAATCGCT
>JBHENW010000180.1:0-5700 GCA_046261875.1 Thermoanaerobaculia bacterium
GTGAAGAGGCGCCCCGCAGGACGAACTGTTCGAAAGAGCGGACTACTTGTCGGGTCCCCCGAACTGGCTGGGGGAGACGCGCTCCTCGAGCTCTTCGGCTGTCAGCTCGATCGCACGGGCATCCTTGCCCGTCTGCGCGCGGATCTTCTTTTTCTGCTCTTCCGTCAACTCGATCCGGATCTTCTTTTCCACTGTGCCTCCTGAAGGTCGGTTTGGGTTCTTAGCGGCCCCTCAGTCCACCCGGCCCGCTTTAGGGCAGACGCTGATGACATGAAGCCTACCACGTCCGCGGAGTCCGCGATAGGACTGAGCGCACATACTCCTGGTGACCCCGGTGAACAACGCCCCGTCAGCCGGGTCACGGATGGGAGAGGACCATCATTATGTCCGAAACGTGACCCTGGTCACAAGAAACGTGCGGGATCCGATTCACTCGTCGCGCAGGATGAGCGCCGACTCGGAAACCCGTATGATCTTCCCTTCCGCCTCGAGCAGCTCGCTTTCGAGCAGCTCCTTGAGGACGCGGGAGACGACCTCGCGGCTCGATCCGATCCGGTCCGCCAGCTCCTGATGAGTCGGCCGGGTGAAGATCCAGTCCCCCTCGGGGCCCAGCTCGCCTTCCTGCTCGGCGATCTCGAGGAGGGTGTAGAGGAGCCGCTCCTTGACGCTGAGGAGAGCGTGCTCGCCGATCTTCTGGTACGCCTGGCGCACCGCCGATGCGAGCTCTCGCCGGAGGGCCCCGCCGACCTCTTGCCGGCGCTCGACCCAAGACAGGAGCTCGGAACCGCTGAAGCGGGCGAGGCGCGAGGGCGCGATCGTCACGGCGTTGGCCGGCTGGGCGCCTTCGTCGATGAGGGGGACGAGACCGATGAGCCCACCCGTGCGTTCGATGCCAATTACGACCTCCTTCGCCTCTTTATTCATCAGGCTTACCTTGACGCCGCCGCTGATGACGAGAAACACGGCGCGGGCGGGGTCGCCGGCGTACAAGAGGACGTTGTTCTTCGGGTAGTCGTGGCACATCGCCATCACCGCGAGCTCGTCGAGTCCGGCCTCGTCACAGGTGGCGAAGAGGCCGCAGCGTCGCGCCGCGTCGACGAATTGCTCGCGCTGGGCTTTGCGGTTCATCGGTCTCTCACAGCAGGAAATCGAGGCGGACGTTCCGCCGAAGGCTCTGCGCGAGCGCCTGACCGATGATGCCGCGGCCGGTCACGATCTTGGCGACTCCCGTCATCCCCGGCACCGGCGCGTGGTGGTCTTCCGGCAGCGGTACGTCGACATCGACCCAGCCATGGCGGGCGGCGGGGGCGACGTTCCTCACGCGGCCGGCGAACGTATGGCCGGGCCACGTCGAGATCCTGGCGTGGACCGGCTGGCCGCGAGCGAGATCGCCCGCTTCGACCAGCGGGACCATGACGCGCGCGATGCGCCCTCGCGCCGAGGCCAGCGTGAGAAGCGAGTCGCCTTCGGCCACCGCTTCGCCCACCCGCTGGGCCAGGTCGTGCCCCAAGACGATCCCCGCAATGGGGGCCCGCACGACGAGCCTCCCGCGGCGCGCCTCGAGTAGCGCCAGCTCCTCCGAGGCTTCGGCCAGTGCGTCAGTGGCCGTCGCCACCGCCCCGGGGTCCTCCAGCGCTGCGCCGAGCGCCTCTCTGGCGCGGAGGATCTCGACGCGCCGACGGGCGTCGAGGACCTCGATCTCGAGGTCCGGGTTCCACAGGACCGCGAGCGGCTGGCCGGGTCCGACGGTGTCCCCCTCGTCCACCAGCACGCGGTCGAGCACGCCTGGTACCCCGATATGCACAGCGAGCTGGCGCGAGGCGGCGACTCGAAAAGGGGCCTCGGCGCGGTAGGTCCACGGGAGAACGAGGACCGCGAGCAGCGCGGCCCCCGCAATCAGGGCGATGCGCGTGACTCGCCGACTCCGCCCCCAGCGCCCGCGCATCGTCGTCGCGGCGGACTTCGCCATCGATCGCAGCCGCACGAGGCGCGGCCAAAGAATTCGCCCCACCAGGAAGCCGATGAGAAGCCAGGCCCACGGACCGAATAGGCGCCGGAAGATCATGGTGAACCACAAGAGGGCGATCACGATCGCGAAGATGCTGTAGAAGAATGCCAGCGTGCCGTAGATCAGGAAGACACGTCGCTCGCGCGGCGTGACGGCGGGAACTGCGACCTCGAGACCGAGCACGCGCCGTCGGAGGACGGCCTGGCAGTAATCGAACGCACGCCGGCGAAGGTTCGGGATCTCCAGGTAGTCGGAAAGCGCGTAGTAGCCGTCCAGGGGGATCAATGGGTTCAGGTTCGTCACGATGTTCATCAAACCGGCCAAGACGACGATCAGGAACGCTACGCGGAAACCCAGTGAGCCCGGCTCCATGAAGAGCCAAGTGATACCGGCGATCGAGGCGATGAGGAGCTGGATCCACGGCCCGGCGAACGTCACCCAGAGCCGGTGCGATCGCCGTTCGAAAAGCCATGCGTCGTTCGTATTGCAGTACAGCGCGGGCATGAAGTAGATGAGCATGGCGCCCATCTCGTGCACTTCGCCGCCGAAATGCTTGGTCGTCAGCCCATGGCCGAGCTCATGGACCACGATGACCGACAACATGAGCCCGTAGGCGAGCAGATAGTCCCAAGCGCTCACGTTAGAGCCGGTGTAGAAGTCTCTGAACCCGGCCCAGAACTCGGGCCCGCGGACGTACAGGATGGCGAGGTAGGCCAGGAACAGCGCGGCGCATCCCCACGCAAACGCCGGGCTCCACATCCATTGCAGGAATGGCTCCCAGCGCTGGAACGCGCGATCGGGATCCGCGGCGGGAAAGCGGATGCGGAGCAGGGACCCGCGCGACTTCCGGCCCGCACGGCGCGTTCGCACCGCCCGCAGCCTCTCGAGCAGCATGAGGTGCTGCTCCGCGGGAGTTCGCTCGACGATGCCGAGTCGCTTGAGCTTTTGCGCGAAGTCTGCGATCGCGCCGGCATCGACATCGATACCGATCGTTTCGGCGGCCGACTCGGCGATCTCAGGAGGTGTCCGCGTGCCGTCCATGAGGCGCATGAGCCCGATCTCCACCTCGCCGAAGCGCGAGTACTTACCCTGGCTCGGATCCTTGACGATCCAGTCGACCTGACCGCGTGTCTCGCGACGGATCATCGTGAGGTCCGACCGCAGACATGGTCGCATCGCGAGCGCACCCGCGGTCATGGCTCGTCCTCGGGTGCCCGCGGTTCCACGATCACTTCGGCCCCCGGCAGGAACCCGCTCGTAGCGATCAGCTCGACGACCACTTCGCGCGTGCCGCTCGCCGGGTCGACGGTAGGGCTGAGGAGAACGATCCGCGCCTCGCCGCTCACGCTGTCGACGCCGGTGACCCGCGCGGGCGCTCCGGGACGGAAGGCGATCGCCTCGCGTTCGGGAACGAGCAGTCGGGCGCGCAGCGGCGCCAGCGCGGTGATGCGGAAGAGCGGCGTCCCGGGCTCGACGCGCTGGCCGACTCTCACGTAACGCCGCGCCACGACTCCCGCAAACGGCGCGCGAATACGCGTGCGCGCGAGCTCGTGCTGGGCCTGCTTGAGCTCGGCTTCGGCCACGCGCTGGAGGTTGGCCAACGACTCGTACTCGGCGCGCGGAACCAGCTCTTGCTCGAGAAGCTGGTTGGCGCGCTCGGTCTGAGCGCGCGCCTCATCGGCACGCGCGCGAGCGGCCTCGACGGCGAGTGCGGCGCGCGTGTCCTCCAGTAGCGCCAGCACCTGGCCTGCGCCGACGCGGCGGCCGACGTCGACGTAGACCGTCCGGACGGCCGCCGCCTCCGGTCCGTCGGGGTCGAACAAGGCGTAGACGTCGGCATCGGCCTCGGTGTAGAGGTGGGTGCGATACCCGCCCGCCACGCGCGGCGAATCGAGATTCTCCGACGCTCCCGCCTCCGAAGACGCCGCGCGGTCGGACCCCGCGCGCTCGCTCGCGTCGGGTCGCGAATCGATCTCCCGCCCGCACGCGACGGCAAAGATCAGCGCGGCCGCGCCGCCGAAGGTGATCCCCGCACGCGCGCTCATCGCCAGAACCTCAGCTGCACCCAGTGAACGAAAGGACGGATGAGGAACCAACCGATGGGTCGCCAGCTGCCGACGATCTTGGCTTTCGCCTCCATGCCGGGCCGCAGGAGATCGCGCTCGTTCTCGAGCTCGGCGCGGACGATGAACGTGGGCTCCTCTCCGGGCTCGACCGAGTCGGCTTGGGCGGCGATGGTGGTCACCGTCCCGACGAAGGTGTATTGCGGCAGCGCCGCGACACGAACGCGCATCGGCTGCCCGACGCGGACGCGTTGGATGTCGCTCTGGGCGACGTGAGACTCCACTTCAAGCCGGTCGGTCCGCCCGATCACGACGAACGTCTCCCCCGCCCGCAACCACTCTCCGACCCGGTCGTCGGGCCGCGACGTCAGGACGACGCCGTCGACAGGGGCGATGAGATTCCTACGAGCGCGTTGGCCCTCGAGGATCGCGAGCCGCGACTCGAGATCACCGATCTCGATCCGCGCGACCGCGGCTGCTCCCTGATCGCCGCGCGCGAGGGCCCCAGCCGCCTCCCGCCGCGCGATGGCTAGCCCCCCGCTCGCCTCCTCGATCTGAAGCTGAACGTCATCATCGCGAAGGACGGCGAGGACATCGCCGGCCGCGACTCGCTCCCCCTCACGGACGAGGGTCCGCGCGATCAGGCCGTCGACGGCAGCCCGAATGGGGGTGCGCCTGGCCGGCTCGAGCCGTGCTTCGCGCGGGCCGACCCGCTCGTGCCAAGGGATGATGATGAGCGCGAGCAGGACCGCTCCCGCGATCATGAGGCGCCGCTTGAGCGCGCGCCGCGGGGTCTCGATGACGCGTCGCTTCCAGGCCGCCAGCGGCTCGAGGATCCCGATGAACGGAACCTGGTCGTACAGTTGGGCGTTGCGCAGGGCGACCGAAACCTGGTTGGCGAGCAGTTCCGCCCCCTCGACCTCGGCCCCCTCGAGGAATTTGGTCCGGTCGGCCTCCATGTAGAAGGCTCCCAGCCGACCTTGCTCATCCCTGAGCGGCGTGAGGCACAGCGACCGCACGCCGGCGCGCTCGAGATCGTCGCCGAACGCCCCGTGCAGCTCGGCCGCGGTCTCGTCGGCCTCGGTCGCCGCGAGATCGGGTACGTAGACGACCGCGTCGCGCTCGGCGAGCCAGCTCATCCGCCGCTGGAGCTCACGCGTCTCGGGTGTATCGGGATCGACGGCGTCGATACCCGAAACCGCTTTGATCACCAGTCGCCCCGCCACATCCAAGCCGATCGCAGCCCGATCGTATGCCAACGCCTGACTCCCCAGGTTGACGACCGTGAGGCAGAGACGGTCGACGTCGAGCGTCGAAGTGATCTCGCGGCTGATGCCGAGCAGTGTCTTGAAGTCCCGCGCTCGCTTCTCGACGGTATGGAGCTCGGCGTTGCGCAGGGCGAGGCCGGCGGTCTGAGCGAGGCCGTTGAGGAGGGCCAGGTCCTGCTCGTCGAAGCGGCCCCCGTCGGATTGCTTGTTGAGGACCTGAAAGGCGCCGAGGACGTCGCCCTTGGCCCGAAGCGGCGCCGTCAGGACGGATCGTGTAACGAAGCCGGTCGCCTCGTCGACTTGATGGATGAACCGCGGATCGCTCCGCGCATCGGAGACGAGCTCGGGCTCGCCCCTCAGT
>JBHENW010000181.1:0-6083 GCA_046261875.1 Thermoanaerobaculia bacterium
GGCGAACCGCCGCTGGAAAGTCCGGAAGTGCTGGTCCGCGAGGATGGTCGTCGGAGCGAGGACCGCGACCTGCTTGCCGTCGAGCACGGCCTTGAAGGCGGCGCGCATGGCGACCTCCGTCTTTCCGTAGCCGACGTCCCCGCACAGGAGGCGGTCCATCGGCTTGGGGGACTGCATGTCGCGCTTGACGTCGGCGATCGCCTGCGCCTGGTCGGGCGTCTCGTCGTACTCGAAGGCCTCTTCGAACTCCTTCTGCCACGGAGAGTCCTTCGAGAAGATGAAGCCCGGGGCCATCGTGCGGCGGGCGTAGAGCTTCAAGAGCTGCTCGGTCATGTCGCGCATGGCTTTCTTGACGGAAGCTTTCCGCTTGGCCCATCCCGCCCCGCCGAGCTTGTCCAGGGCGGGGACGACCCCTTCGACGCCGGCGTACTTCTGCACGAGGTCGAACCGCTCGACCGGAAGCAGGAGCGTCTTCTCCTCGGCGTAGCCGATCTCCATGAACTCCCGGTCTTCCCCCTGGACCGGCACGCGCTTCAACCCGCGGAAGAGACCGATGCCGTAATCGCGATGCACGACCGCGTCGCCGAGCTTGAGGTCACGCAGGTCGGAGAGGAACGCCTCCGACGGACGGCGCCGGGCCGCCGCCGAGCGCTTCTCCTCGCCGAAGATCTCGCTCTCGGCGTAGAGCGCGATGCGCGGCTCCCGCAGCCGGAACCCGGCCGAGATCTCCGCGGGGACGCAGATGAGCGCGCCGGGCCGCCGCTCGGAGGAGACGTGGAAATCGTACTCCAGCGCGAAGCGGCGCAGCTTTTCCGCTCCCCCTATCGGATGGACCGCGACGAAGACCTCTTCGCCCGATGCGATGGCGCGAGAGAGCTCGGCGGCCGCCTCCGCCGTGCGTCCCGCGTGGCCCGGGATCGCTTCCGCGGGCATGCGCACGGCAGCTTCGGAGGAGAGACCGACGCGGTCGAACCGGAGCCGGGCTCGATCGAGCGCGCGGCGGATCGCGGCGGCCGGATGCATGAGCTCCTCGGGAGCGAACGGGTCCCGATCCGGATCCCGGTCGGACTCCAGCCGTTCGGCGAAGCCCGCGATCTCTTCCTCGACCGCCGACGGCTCGACGACGACGAGCAGCGCCTCGCGGGCGTGATCCAGCCAGGAGGCCGGCATCGATTCGACGGCGGGCGCGAAGATGGACCTCTCCGCTTCCGACGGGAGCCGCCCCATCCGCTCGGCGAGCAGGTCGCGCGCGGTCTCGCTCTCTTCGGAAGCCGCGAACGGCGCGATCGTCAGCGCGGTCAGGCGCTCCCGCGAGCGCTGCGTGTCCGGATCGAAGACCCGGATCGATGCGACCCGGTCTCCATCGAGCTCGACGCGGACCGGCAGATCGCGGTCCGGGGGGAACACGTCGAAGAGCCCGCCGCGCACCGCGAGATCGCCGGTCTCGATGACGAGGTCCGAGCGGCGGTAGCCCCGCTCCGTCAAACGCGCGGAGAGCCGGGGGAGCGAGACGTCCTCCTCTTCGCGCAGCGTGATGGTCAGCCGCCCGAAGTCGTCGCGCGACGGCAGCCGGGTGAAGAGCGAGCGGGCGGGCAGAAAGCAGGCTTCGATCGCCTCTTCCTCCCGCAGCGCGGCCAAGAGGGAGAACTCGTCCCGTCGCGACTTCAGGGAAGGCGTGATCCTCTGGTAGGGCGTGAGCGCCGGCGCCGGGGCGTGGAAGACTTTCGCGAGGCCCGCCGCCCGGAGATCCCCCATGAGGTCCTGCGCGACCCTCTCGTCGGGCACGACGACGGCGACCGGACGCCGGAGGTCGCGCTGGAGCGCCGCGAGGAGGACGCCGGGCAGCGCGCCGACGGCCCCGGCGATGACCGGCGGCGGAGCTTCCCCGGCCGCGCCTTCGCGGATCTCGGACCAGCGCGGGAGAGACCGGGCGAGGTCGGTGAGAGACATCGCGGGGAACGGATCGGACCCGGAGGTCAAATGTCGCGGGCTTCGTCCCCTTCGGGGCGCCGCGCGGCTCGCTGCTTCTCCAGGCCGATCACTTTCGCCCGCAGCTCGTCCACGACCCCGCTCCAGTACGAAGCGCCCGCGAGCGACCGCGCCGCTGCGGCCACCTCGTCGGACAGGGTGCGCTCGAGCCGCACGAAGCTCTGGCCGGTCGCCATGATCATCGAGGCGAGCTTCTCTTCCGCTTCGGTCACGAGGCCGGCCAGACGCGCCGCATCGCGTTCCGTGAGGGCTTCCTCCGTCTGCCGCCGTAGCTCCATGACGTCCGTCAGGAACTCCTGGGTCTCGTCCCCCTGCGCCTGCGGCTCGCCTCCCCAGGCTGCGACGAGCTGAAGCCCCCGCGTCAGGGGATCCAGCAGGAGCCTCCGCGCGGCGGCGACGGAAGCGACCGCCTCGCTCCCGGGATCGAGCATGCTGACGATCGCCGTATAGCGCTCGTCGATCTCCTGCGGGTCCACGCCCCAGGAGGGCGGCAGCCCCAGGAGGGCGAAGGCGTCTCCGACGACGCCTTCGGCCGCACCGCAGCGCGAACAGACGACCGGCGAGACGCGGTCGGCGCCGCACCGCGGGCAGCGCGACACGGCGGGCACCTTGATGCTGCCCGTCACGCGCGCGGTCATCGCTCCGCTCCGGCGGCCGGGCGATACAGCGGCGAGAACGAGCGCAGGCGCTCGACCGCGGCCACGACCTTCTCCACGGTGTAGTCCACCTCCTCGGCCGTATTTGCACGACCCAGGCCGAAACGGAGCGAGGCGTGGGCGAGGTCCTCGTCCAGGCCGATCGCGGCGAGGACGTGCGACGGGCGGAGGGAGGCCGAAGTGCAGGCCGACCCGGACGAGACGGCGACGTCGCGGATACCCATCAGCAGGGCCTCCCCTTCGACCCCGGCAAAGGCCAGGTTCAGGTTGCCCGGCAGCCGCGTCTCCGTCTCCCCCGGCGAAAGCGACCCGTCCGGCTCGATTGCGGGGAGGGGCGCTCCGTTCAGATGAACCTGCTCCAGCCGCGAGGCAATCCCCGCGAAGAGACGCTGGCGCAGGAGCCTCAACCGGCGGGCCTCGGACTCCATCTCCGCCACGGCGATCTCGACGGCTTTCCCGAAGCCGACGATGCCGGGGACGTTCAGGGTCCCCGAGCGGATTCCCCGTTCGTGGCCCCCGCCGAAGAGGACCGGCACCAGGCGCACCCGGGGGTTTCGGGCGCGCACGTACAGGGCCCCGGCGCCCTTGGGGCCGTAGAGCTTGTGGCCGGTGAGGGAGGCGAGGTCCACGCGCATCGCCGCCACGTCGATCGGGATTTTGCCCAGCGCCTGGACGGCGTCGGTGTGCAGCAGGACGCCTTTTTCGCGGCAGACCTGGCCGATCGCGGCGAGCGGCTGGATGGTCCCGATCTCGTTGTTGGCCAGCATGAGGCTGACGAGGATCGTTGCTTGGCCGATCGCCTCCCGCACAGCTTCCGGCGCGATGCGGCCGTCCCGCTCCGGCGCGAGGTAAGTGACGGAAAAGCCCTCCCGCTCCAGCTCGCGGCAGGCGTCGAGCACCGCCCTGTGCTCGGTCATTCCCGTCACAATGTGGCTCCCCCGGGACCGGCAGGCGCGGGCTACGCCGAAGAGAGCGAGGTTGTTGGCCTCCGTCGCGCCGCTCGTGAAGACGATCTCTTTTTCCGCCGCGTGGATCCCGACGGCGACCTGTCGCCGCGCCTCGTCCACGGCGGCTTCCGCCGCCCAGCCGAAGACGTGGTTGCGAGAGGAAGCGTTTCCGAAGGTCTCCGAGAAGTAGGGCAGCATCGTCTCGAGCACCCGCGGGTCTACGGGCGTCGTCGCGTGGTGATCCATGTAGATCGGCAGCTTCACGGGCGTCACGTGGGGCACTATGGACCGCCGGGGTCCACCTTGCAAGCGATGGAAACGACTCCAGCCGGAGCGGTTATTCCGCCGCGCAACGATCCTTCGGAGCTAGAATCCGTTCACCCGATGTCGAGCCTTCCTCTCCCGCGGGCGCACGCATTTTCCTTCGCGTCGCCAGAGCCCCGAGTCCGGCTCGTCAACGCCTTCCAGCGCCCTTTCGAGAACGTCGTCGCGACCGCGCGGACCTGCTATTCGGCCAAGGGCATCGTCACGGAGGACCAGGCGTCCGCGCGCCCCGAGCGGCGCGACGCGCTCGCCCGATCCATCTACGAGGCGGGGCACCACACGACTTTCCAGCATGCGCACTTCCAGTTCGCCGTGGAGAACGTCTCGCGGCAGTTCCTCTGGAGTTTCCTGCACAGCCACCCGTTCTACAACTCCGAGCAGGTCTCGCAGCGATACGTCGAGGTCAAGCCGGGGCACTACGCGGTCCCTCCGATGCCGGATGCGGCTCGCCGTCTCTTCGTCGACACCGCCACGCGCCAGCAGCAGGCGTACGAGAGGCTGACGGCGCTGCTCACGCCGCTCGCGGGACGGCGGTACTTCGACCTCTTCCCCGGCCGCATGCGCGGCGACGGCCCGCGCCGGTTCGCGGGGGCCGTCCAGAAACGCGCGCAGGAGATCGCCCGCTACGTCCTGCCGGTCGCGACCTTCGCTTACCTGTACCACACGATCTCGGGCGTCACGCTCTTCCGCTACTGGCGGCTCTGCGAGTCTTTCGACGCGCCGACGGAACAGCGGACCGTCGTCGAGCGGATGGTCGAGGAGGTGCTTCGCCACGATCCGCTGTATCGAGCGGTGCTCGAAGACCCGATCCCTCTCGAGGAGACGCCGGAGTTCGCGCTCTTCGAGTCGCTCGCAACCCCGCGCGCGGGGGGGGCGGATTTCCGGAACGAGTTCGATGCGGAGCTCGCCGGGCGGGTCTCGCGGCTCGTGGACTGGAAGGCGGGCAACGAGGAGGTCCTCGCCTCTTCCGTGCGCGAGATCGCCGGAATACCCCGGGCGGCGCTCTCCGACGACGACGCGATCCGCCTCGTGCTCGACCCGGCGCGCAACCCGGTGCTCGGCGAGACGCTGACCCTGACGACCCACGGGAAGCTCTCCCGAGCCCTCTTCCACCCGTCCTACACGTTCCGCAAGAAGCTCTCGCACACGGCCGACAGCCAGGACCAGCGCCACCGGATGACGCCGGGCTCGCGTCCGGCGCTGCCCGCGTACCTCTCCGACGAGCCGGACTACGTCACCCCGATGCTCGTGCCCGACGTACCGGAAGCGGCGGATTTCTACCGGCGGACGATGGAGGAGACGTGGGACGCGATCCGCGCCCTGCGCGCCGGTGGAGTGCCCGACGAGTACGCGGCGTACCTCCTTCCCAATGCGGTCGCGATCCGATTCACGGAGTCCGCCGACCTCCTGAACCTGCACCACAAGTTCGCGATGCGCCTCTGCTACAACGCGCAGGAGGAGATCTGGCGGGCCTCCCTCGACGAGGCGATGCAGATCCGCGAGGTCAACCCGCGTATCGGCGCCTGGCTGATGCCTCCCTGCACGTTGCGCCACCACGCCGCGCGGCGTCCGGTCTGCCCGGAAGGCGAGCGATTCTGCGGCGTGGTCGTCTGGAAGCTCGAGCCGCCGCAGTTCGCGCGGACGCTCTAAAAGCTCTTCCGTTTCAGCGTTTGCCCGCGCCGGAGCCCAAAACCCGGCGGCACAGATGTTGCACTTTTGTGGGGGTCGGCCCCACAACTTGATTCCTTCCACGCTCGGGGTAGCCGGCAACATCTCGAACTCTGTTTACATCGAAAGGGGGAATCATGGCGAATCCGAAATCGGGCGATTTCCGTCGCGGAGGGGACCGCGACGAGGAAAGCCGCCGCGGCTCCGGCCGCGAGGGCTACTCGAGCTCGCAGGAAGGTTACTCCGGCGGGCGCGAAGGATACTCCGAGTCCGGACGCGGTGAGTTTGGCCGCGGCGCCGAGGAGTCCGGTCAGCAGGGCATGCTTTACGGTCAGGGCCGGCGCTCCGAAGAACCCTGGCGGCCGGGTCAGTCCGGCTCCAGCGAGGGCTCATACGGCTCGTCCGAGTACGCGCAGGGTGGATCGCGCTACGGCCAGTCCCAGAGCGGCGGCTCGCAGTACGGTCAGGGCTCGCAGTACGGCCAGGGCTCGCAGTACGG
>JBHENW010000182.1:0-30449 GCA_046261875.1 Thermoanaerobaculia bacterium
GCCGACCTAGAGTTTAGGAAACTCTTGCTCTATCCACCTGAGCTACGGCCCCATTCCGATTCGGCGCCGCTGAACTTTAGCTGATTCGGCGCGAAGGAGCGGGCGGGGCCGGTCGCGGGGATCTCTTCGGGGACGCCGAGGTAGAAGCCCTGGCCGTAGGGGATTCCGAGGCGGCGGCACTCCTCGAGGTCCTCCGGGGTCTCGATTCCCTCCGCCACGCAGACGGCGTCGATCCTGCGCGACAGGTTGACGAGCATCTCGACGACGTCGCGCTTGATCGTATCGGCGTGGAGGCCGGTCACGAGCGTGTTGGCCACCTTGAGGAAGTTGGGGCGCAGCTCGGCGATCGACTGGAGGGAGGCGTAGCCGGAGCCGGCGTCGTCGATCGCGATCTGGAAGCCGCGTTCCCGGAGCGACCCGAGCGCTTCCCGGAAGATCGGGACGTCGCGGATCGCGGTGCGCTCGGTGACCTCCAGGACGATGGGATGCTTCGCGCTGAGCAGCGGCGCGAGGGCATCCGCGCGGCCCGTCAGCGACGTCACCGAATCGGCCTCGACGTTGATGAAGAGCCTGCAGTCCTTCTCCGCGTCGTAGCGGCGGGCCGAGGACTGGAGGCAGAGCTGCTCGAGCTCCCACACGGCCTCGTGCTCGCCCGCGTATTGGAAGAGAAGCTCGGGGCTCTCGAAGGCCGTGTCCACGGGCCCGCGCGTCAGCGCCTCGTGCCCGAAGAGCGTCATGGAATTCAGGTCGAAGATCGGCTGATAGACGGTTCGGATCCGCCCCTTGCGCAGGATCTCCTTGAAAGTCTCGCGCAGGATGCTCTGCCGCTCCTCTTCCTTCGTCGTCGCGATGGCGATCGCCTGGCGCAGAGCGCGGTACACGAGCCGCTCGACGCGCATCTGCGGGTTGGACCGGATGACCGCGTGCCCGACGAAGACCCCGATCCGTTTGTGGATCCGCGTCCCGAACGCCTCGTCCAGCGTCCCGCGAAGCGACTCCTCGACCTGCCGCGCCTTCCGCTGGAGACGGCCATGCGCATCCTCGCCCGGCTCGAGGCTCGTGAAGACGTAGAAGTCCGAGCCGCCGGCGCGGTTGACGGCGACGAAGTCCTCCGTGGCGAAGACCGTCCCGAGCATCCGCCGGAGCGCCTTGCCCGTCTCCCGCAGGAGGCTGTCGAAGACCTCCCAGCCGTACGCCTCCTCGATGTGGCTGTACTGCTCGACGTCCACGAAGAGGACCCCCTGGTCGCGGTTGTCCAGGAGGCGGTCCCGCAGCGCGTCGATGATGACCGGCACGGTCGGGAGCTCGGTGACGGCGTCGAAGAGGAGGTTCTTGAAACGGACCTCTTCGTTCTCCGCCGTCAGGTACGACGGCGGGGCCTCGCCGCGCTCCTCGAGGAGGCGCCGGACCGTCGAGAGGAGCTTGCGGCGGGTGAACGGCTTGGTGATGTAGTCGTCCGCCCCGACCTGCATGCCCGTGATCAGGTCGCGGATCTCGCTCTTGACGGTCAGCATGACGATGGGGATCTGCCGGGTCTCGGGCGAGTTCTTGAGCGTCGTGCAGACCTCCCACCCCGAGAGCTCCGGCATCATGACGTCGAGGAGGATCAGGTGTGGCCGCTGCTCGAGCGCCATGTCCACCCCTTCGCGTCCGTTATGGGCCGTGAGAGCGGAATAGCCGGCGCTCGCCAGAATCGTCTGGACGATCAACAGAATGTCTTCGTCGTCGTCGACGATGAGGATCTTTTCAGCGGACATCGGACGCGTCTATCAATTGTGGGGTCAGCGGATTGACGAAAATTATAACACCAGGACCGCGTGGACCCGGCGGCCGGGCAGCCGCGAACGGCCTTCGAGTGCGGCGAGTTCGATGAAGAACGTCAGGCCAATCACCCGCGCGCCGAGGTCTTCGATGAGCGACGCGGCGGCCGCCGCCGTCCCTCCGGTCGCGAGCACGTCGTCGGCGACCAGGACGCGCTCGCCGGGCGCGAAAGCGTCGGCATGCACTTCCAGATTGTCCTTGCCGTACTCGAGGCCGTAGGCGACGCGGTGCGTCCGCCGCGGCAGCTTTCCGGGCTTCCGGGCCGGGACGAATCCGACGTTCAGCGCGAGCGCCAGCGGCGCACCGAACATGAAGCCGCGCGCCTCGATCCCGAGCACCTTTTCCGGCGGCTCCGCACGGAACGGCGCCGCCATCGCCTCGACAGCCTCGGAGAACGCGCCGGGGGTGGCGAGGAGGGGCGTCACGTCGCGGAACAGGATCCCGGACGTCGGAAAGTCCGGGACGTCGAGGACGTGTTCGCGGAAGTTCATCAGCGCGTAATCTCGAAGGAAGAGAAACCCTGCGGCGCCCTCTCCTCCTCGGCCAGCGAGGTCACGCGTCCGCCGCGGGGCCCCTGCCTCAGTCTCTCCAGGTAACCCGCCACCGCCTCTTCCGCGCCCTCGACGACGCTCTCGACGGAGCCGTCGGGAAGGTTCCGGACCCAGCCTTTCACTCCGAGCTCCCGCGCCGCGCGGCTCGCGAAGAAACGGAAGCCGACTCCCTGGACGCGCCCGGATACGACCACCCGCCGGGCGATCATCCCCTCGGGCCCGTGCGTCCGAACCGGCCGAGGAGGGGAACGAACACGACTTCTTCGGCGTCCTCCTGCGCGAAGTCGGTCTTGCGGCGCCGGATGGTCCGCACGCGCTGCCGCTCCGGCGGCCCGATCGGGGCGACGAGCTTGCCGCCGACGGCGAGCTGGGCGAGGAGCGGCTCGGGGACCTCGTCCGTGCCGGCGGTCACGAGGATCCGGTCGTAGGGGCCACCGGCGGGGTAGCCGTAGGTCCCGTCGAACGCCTTGACCGAGACGTTCTGGAACCCCAGGAAGCGGAGGGTCGCGGCGGCGGAGCGAGCGAGCTCATCGATTCGCTCGAGCGAATAGACGCTCCGCGCGAGCTTGCACAGTATCGCGGTCTGGTATCCCGAGCCGGTCCCGATCTCGAGGACCTTGTGCTCGGGGGCGACGGCGAGACGCTGGGTCATGATGCCGACGACGGAGGGCTGCGAGATCGTCTGGCCGTGCCCGATGGGAAGGGAGTGATCGCCGTAGGCCTTGGCGCGGAGAGGCTCGGGAACGAAGACGTGGCGGGGGACTTCGAGGAGCGCCCGCAGGACCCGGGGATCGTCCACTCCCCGGGGAGCCACGAACCGCTCGACCATCTCGCGCCGCGCCGCGGCCTCCCCGCCGGCGGTCGAGAGTCCCTGCGGTCGGGTCGGCATCCGAGCCCATTGTAGGGAACGGGGCGTGGTTAAGAAAGGAAGGAAATGCCGGTAAAGTCCGTTAGAATGAATATCTTCACCGACCAGGAGGATTGTTGACCCCTCAGGAAACCGCGGAGCTCGAACGCACCGCCGCGCCCATCGAGGCGTCGCGCGAAGAATTGAAGAAGTGGTACGGCCTGATGCATCTGGCCCGCGTTCTGGATGACAAGGCGCCCAACTACCTCAAGCAGGGTCTCGGCTGGAGCTACCACGCCCCGTGCGCGGGGCACGACGCGATCCAGCTCGCTCTGGGGATGACGTTCCGCCCCGGACGCGACTACCTCTTCCCCTACTACCGGGACCTCGCGACGACGGTCGCCGCAGGACTGACCGCGGAGGAGATCCTGTTGAACGGCATGTCCAAAGCCGCCGACGTCGCGTCCGGCGGGCGGCACATGTCCAACCATTTCGCCAAGCCGGAGATCGGCATCCAGAACGTCTCCTCGTGCGTCTCCAACCACGCCGCGCATGCGGCGGGGCTGGCGCGTGCGATCAAGACCTATGGCAAGGACGCGATCGTCTTCTGCTCCGTCGGCGAGTCCTCCACGTCGGAGGGCTATTTCTACGAGGCGGTCAACGGCGCGTCGCGCGAGAAGCTGCCGGTCGTCTTCGTCATCCAGGACAACGGCTACGGGATCTCCGTGCCGAAGGTCGACCAGACGGCCAACCAGTACGCGGCAGACAACTTCCGCGGCTTCCTGAACCTCCAGATCATCCACTGCGACGGCCTCGACGTCTTCGATTCCTTCCGGGCCATGCGCGAAGCCGTCGCGTACGTCAAGTCGGGGGCCGGCGCCGCGATGGTCCACGCGCGGTGCGTGCGCATCCATTCGCACTCCAACTCCGACCGGCAGGAGCTCTACCGCACGCCCGAGGAGCTCGACGCGGCCCGCCTCGCCGACCCGCTCCCCCGCTTCCGGCGCCTGCTCCTGGAGCAGGGGCTGCTGACCTCGGAAGAGCTCCTCGCGATCGAAGCGCGCAACCAGCAGATCTACGAGGAAGCAGCCGACCGGGCGAAGGCGTCGCCGGATCCGACGCCGCAGTCGGTCCACGATTTCGTCGTACCGGAAGCGTGGACGCCGGAGAAATGGCCCGAGGGCCTCCCCGACGGCACGGGCGAGCCGCAGACGCTGGTCCAGGCCATCAACAACGCGCTCAAGGAAGAGTTCCGCCGGAACCCGCACACCTACATCTGGGGGCAGGACGTCGCGTACAAAGACAAAGGCGGCGTCTTCAACGTGACCAAGGGGATGCAGCAGGAGTTCGGCGCCAAGCGCGTCTTCAACGGGCCGATCGCCGAGGACTTCATCATCGGAACGGCGGACGGGTTCTCGCGCCTCTCCGAGGAGATCCGGGTCGTCGTCGAAGGCGCGGAGTTCGCCGATTATTTCTGGCCGGCGGCCGAGCAGATGGTCGAGATGTCCCACGAGTACTGGCGGACGAACGGCAAGTTCGTGCCGAATGTGACGATCCGGCTCGCCTCCGGCGGCTACATCGGCGGCGGCCTCTACCACTCGCAGAACATCGAGGGATGGCTCGTCACGCTGCCCGGCATCCGCATCGTGTATCCCGCGTTTGCCGACGACGCGGCGGGTCTTCTGCGCACGGCGATCCGCTCCCGCGGCATCACCCTCTTCCTCGAGCCCAAGTTCCTGTACAACAACCCGATGGCCCGCGCCGCTGTCCCGGCGGAGTTCGCCGTGCCTTTCGGACGCGCGCGCGTGCGCCGGGAGGGAACCGACCTCTCCATCATCGCGTACGGCACGCCGGTGCACTTCGCGCTCGAAGCCGCCGAGATCCTCGCTTCGGAAGGCAAGAAGGTCGAGGTTCTTGACCTGCGCTCGCTCATGCCGCTCGATGGAGACGCCGTCATCCGGTCCGTGCAGAAGACGAGCCGCGCCCTGGTGGCCCACGAGGACAAGGTCCACGGCGGCTTCGGCGGGGAGATCGCGGCGCAGATCCAGGAGGTCGCCTTCCAGTTCCTCGACGCCCCGATCGGGCGCGTAGGGTCGATCTTCACGCCGGTCGGATTCAACCGGATCCTGGAGCGCGCGATCCTGCCCTCGACCGAGCGCGTGCTCGAAGAGGCGCGTAAGGTCCTCGCGTACTGATTCCGGCGCTCCTGCTCGGGCTGGCCCTCGCGGCCGGGCCGGAGCCCTCCCGCGCGCCGCCTCGCGGCCGGCAGGTTGCGTTCACGTTCGATGACCTTCCGGCACGCGGCTGCGCGACGCCGCGGACGTCCGCGCCGTCACCGCGGGTCTCCTCCGCACGCTGTGCGCGCGCCGGATACCGGCCGTCGGCTTCGTCAACGAGGGAAAGCTCGACGCCGGCCCCGCGCTCCGAGAGACGCTGACGGAAGCCCTGGCGGCCTGGCGCGATGCCGGGTTCAAGCTGGGCAACCACACTGCTCGCACATGCGGTTCTACGGCGCGACGCTGGAAGAATTCCAGGCGGACGTTCTGCGCGGCGAGCGCGTGACGTCCCGCCTCCTGGGACGGCGCCCGAAGTACTTCCGCCATCCCACGCTCAACACCGGGCGCAACCGGGCCGTGAAGGCGGCGTTCGAGCGCTTTCTGGACCGCAACGGCTACCGCATCGCTCCCGTGTCGATCCACAACGACGAGTACCTGTACGCCCTCGGCTACGACCGCGCGCGGGGCGAAGGCGACCGGGAAGCGATGGCGCGGATTGCGACCGATTACATCCGCTACATGGAAGAGATCTTCGCGTTCTTCGAGGCGCTCTCACGCGACCTCCTCGGTCGCGAGCCGGCGCAAATCCTCCTGTTGCACGCGAACGCGCTGAACGCGGAAAACCTCGGCGAGCTCGCCACGATGGTGGCGCGCCGCGGATACCGTTCGTGTCGCTCGACGCTGCCCTGGAGGACCCCGCTTACCGTCTCAGAGACGACTACGTCGGCCGGCGGGGACCTTCCTGGCTCGAGCGCTGGCCTCGGTCGGCGCGGGGAGCTATCGCGACCAATGGCTCGAAGAAGGGCTCGCCGAGTTCACCGCCGCGCTCGTCCTCCAGCATACGCGGGGTTCCGGGCGTTACGACAGATTCTGGGAGACCGCCCGGAAGTGGATCCTCGCCAAACCGCCCGGGGGCCAGATGGCGAACCACGCGGCGGGACCGATCAGTCAGGGATGGCGGCTGTCCACATGCCGGAGCCCCGCCCGCATACGGCGCCATGGTGTACTCGAAGGGCGGGTACGTGGTGCACATGCTGCGCATGATGATGCGTGACTACCATTCGCCCCAGCCGGACGCGAAGTTCATCGCGATGATGAGAGGGTTCGCCGCGACCTATTCCGGAAGGAACGCTTCCGCAGAGGACTTCCGGACGGTCCTCGAGCGCCACATGGTGCCCGCTATGAACCTCGCCCAGGACGGGACGATGAGGTGGTTCTTCGACCAGTGGGTCCACGGCACGGAGATCCCGCGGTACCGCCAGAAGCTGGACGTGTCGAAGGCCCCCGGCGACCTCTACAGGATCTCCGGAACCGTGCTCACAGGAGGGAGTTTCGGAATCCTTCCTCGCGCTCGTCCATCTTTATCTGGAGTACGACAAGGGAGAGCTCTTCCATTTTGCGATCGCGCCGACCGCGTTCGACCTCCTGCGGCAGAGCCGGGTTCCACCGGGTAAGAGGAACCGGGTCGCGGTTGAGGATGGCGTCGTGGATGACGGCGGCGGTGTTGCCGGAGAAGGCCTGTCGGGAGGTGGCCATCTCGTAGAGCACCGCTCCGAAAGAGAAGAGGTCGGCGCGTGCGTCCAGCTCCTCTCCGCGCGCCTGTTCGGGCGCCATGTAGGCGACCGTGCCCAGAGCGACGCCGGGGCTCGTCAGATGTTCTTCGGCGATGTCCGTCGGGAGAGCGGAGGCCTCGCCTCCGGGGAGAAATCGCCGCTCCCGCTCCACGTACTTGGCCAACCCGAAGTCCAGGATCTTGGCGTGCCCGCGCGCCGTGACGAAGATGTTCGCCGGCTTGATGTCACGGTGAAGGATCGCCTTCGCGTGAGCCGCGTCCAGCGCGTCGGCGATCTGGATTCCGAGATCCAGCAGTTGCTCCGTCGAGAGCGCGCCGCCGGCGAGAAGGTGCCGCAGCGTCTGGCCTTCCAGCAGCTCCATCGCTATGAAAGCTGCCCCTCGTGCTCGTCGAAGTCGTAGATCGTGCAGATCGAGGGATGGTTCAAGGTGGAGGCAGCGCGGGCTTCGCGCCGCATGCGCTCCATCGCCTGACGGTCCTTCGAGAGCTCCTCGGGCAGAAACTTCAGCGCGACGAGACGGCCGAGCCTCGTGTCCTGGGCGCGATAGACGACCCCCATACCGCCACGATCCAGTTTTTCGGAGATCCGATAATGGGAGACGGTCTGACCGAGCATGGAGATGCGGCCGCTCGCGTCGGCGGCCCCGCGTCAGGCGGTCCCCGGCGAAGCCGGCGCCGGCAGCTTCCGCATCCGGGCAAGGGGCCAGCCGCGCCGCGGCTCGCGGAAGCTCGCCGCCAGGCTGATCGCGGCGAGGACAAGGAGCCCGAGGTCCCGCGCGAGAACCCAGCCCATCTCGCGCAGCAGCTCCTCGCGGCTCTTGCCGGCGGAGCGGACGTCGAAGCATCCGCAGTCCACCGCGTGCCCGCGCGAGAGGTTGAATGCGATCGCGGCGACGAACACGAGCAGCAGCAAAGCGACCGCGACCCCCGCCGGACGGCGCCAGACGCCGAGCACGAGCGCGACCCCGGCGAGGAGCTCCAACCAGGGTAGGAAGAGGGCCAGGACGTTCACCAGCGCCCCGGGAAGCATCCGGTAGTTGTAGATCATGTGCGCGAAGGCGGGAGGGTCCCCGATCTTGGGAAGCGCCGCGAGGATGAAGGTGACTCCCAGCGCGACCTCGGCCGCCAGAACGAGCCACGGATTCCGCAGCCAGCGGCGAGCTTCGCTCACGGCGCGGCGCCTTTCTCGACCGGCGCTTTGCGCGCTTCCCAGTCGGGAAAGCCGCCCGTATAGACGAGGACGTTGTCGAACCCGACCATGTAGAGCCTCTGCGCGAGCATGTGGGAGTCTTCGCAGCTGCCGCCGCTGCAGTACACGACGAGCGGCGCGCTCTGGTCGAGGCCTTCCTCGTACAGCGCCTTGACGCGCGCGTCGATGT
Source organism: Thermoanaerobaculia bacterium (assembly GCA_046261875.1). GTDB lineage: Bacteria > Acidobacteriota > Thermoanaerobaculia > UBA5066 > Gp7-AA6 > JBHENW01. The sequence continues at coordinate 8,448 of JBHENW010000182.1, forward strand.
CGGCCTCCCAGACCGGGAAGCTGCGAGCCCCCCGGATGTGCCCCTCCTCGAAGACCTTGCTGCGCCGTGCGTCGAGGAAGAGCGTCCCGCGCGAGTGCAACAGAAGGGCGTCGTCTCCCGTGATGTCGGCGGAGGGGCGGTCCGGGTGCGGCGGGAAAGCCTTGTCCTCCGACGCAGCCTCCGAGGGCGGCGCCGCCGGCTGTAGGGCCGCGGTGGTCGGCTGGCGCGCCGGAAGCTTCAGCGCGTCGGGATACTCCCCGATCCACGCGAGGCGGCGCTGCGGAGACGCCATGAGGTTCGAGACGGCCGCGGCTGCCAGCGCCAGACCGGCGAGGAGCAGGCCCTGGCGGAGGGCGGAGGGCGGGCGTTGCGGCGTCATCCTTCTTCCAGCGGATCATCCGCCGCGAGACGCCAGGGGGGGAAGCGCCGGTTCGTCCCCGCGTGGTAGACGCAGACGCGGTTCCCGTCCGAGTCCCGCAGGTAGGCTTCCCGCCAGAGCCAGGGCTGGTCGCGGGGCTCCTGTTCGAGGGCGATCCCTCTCCCGCGCAACCGCTCCACCTCGGCGTCCACGTCCACGCACTCGAAATAGACCACGATGCCCGGGTCGCCCGGCGGCTTCTCCGACCGGTGGAGCGAGAACGTCGAACCGCCGTCCGGGCATTCGAAGCGCGCATACTCCGGTAAGTTCAGCACGATTGGCGTCAGGCCGAGCTTGCGGTAGAAGGCGGCCGACGCCTCGACGTCCTTCACCGGCACAGTCACCTGGTTCAGGTTCACCGCGGCCCTCCGGACGCGCCGCGGGCGACCGCCTCGGGATCCAGCTCCCGGCCAATGCGCTCCAAGGCCTCGATCGACCGGTAGTCCGTCAGATCCAGGTGCAGCGGCGTCATCGAGATGAACTTTTCCGCGACCGCCGAGAGATCCGTCCCCTCTTCGAGGTCTCCGGAGGGGGGGGTTGAGCCAATCCAGTAGTAGGGCCTCCCCCGCGGGTCCATCTTCTCGACGACGGCGTCCCCGTAACGGCGCTTACCGAGCCGGGCCACCCGCATGCCTCGGGGGCTGCCGGCCGGCACGTTCACGTTGATCAGCGTGCCCGTGGGAAGGGGGTGCTCGAGAAGCTGCCGCGCCAGGCGCTTCGCGAAGGAGGCCGCCGCGTCGAACGTGAATCCCGTCTCGATCTCCTGCGAAATGGCGACCGACGCGATGCCGATGAGCGTTCCCTCGAAGGCGGCCGAGACCGTCCCGGAGTAGGTCACGTCGTCCCCGAGGTTCAACCCCAGGTTGATCCCGGAGAACAGGAGCCGCGGCCGCCGGTCCTTCATCAGGTGAAGGGCTCCCCAGTTGACGCAGTCCGTCGGGGTGCCGTCCACCGACCAGCGGTTCTCCCCCACGAGCTTCGCCCGCAGGGGATGGTGAAGCGTCAGCGAATGGCCGGCGGCGCTGCGCTCCTGGTCGGGCGCCACGGTGAAGACCTCGCCGACCTCGGACAGCGCCTGCGCCAGGCGCTCGATGCCCTCCGAAAAGATCCCGTCGTCGTTCGTAACGAGGATCGGCGCGCGGCCCACGCGGCTAGGGATGGGCCACGGCTTCGGGGGGAGGCATCAGGAACATCAGCACGATGTACACGATGATCCCGGGGAACGCGGCGGACAGGATCGAGATGAGCACGTAGAGGACGCGGACGAGCGTCACGTCCATGCCGAAGTACTCGGCGAGTCCGGCGCAGACGCCCGCGATCATCTTGTCGTTCGACCGGGTCAGTTTCTTGGTCCGCGGAGGCGGTGTGGATGCGCTCATTGTTTGGCTCCTTCATAAACGACGCGGTTCTTGTCGGTCTCGTTCAATGTCACGCGGGCGAGGCGCGCCGGCGCGACCCGCCCCTCGAGCTGGAGCCAGATGGCCGCAGAGATGTTTTCGGCGGTCGGGTTGACGCCGGAAAGAAACGGCACGTCATGGTTGAGGTGCCTGCGGTCCATCGGTCGGAGAACACAATCCTCTATTACGCGTTTCAGGTCGAGGATGTTCATGACGAGCCCGGTCCCGGGATCGACCTCTCCCTGGACGGCCACTTCCAGCTCATAGGTGTGCCCGTGCCCCGCCGGATTGTTGCACCGATCGAAGACCCAGCGGTTGGCCGCGGGGTCCAGCGCTTCGCTGTGGAGCCGGTGCGCGGCGGAGAAGTGCGCACGAGAGAGCAGCCGGACCTTCACGCGCGCGCCGGGTCGATTGACACCGCCACCGCGCCCTGCTCAAATGCGGGGCTCCGGTCGGGACGTGGCGCAGTCTGGTAGCGTACCTGAATGGGGTTCAGGGGGTCCCGGGTTCGAATCCCGGCGTCCCGACCAAAATCCTCCTCCCCGCTCTCCCTGATCATCGCGACCTCATCGTACCTCCAGCCGCCCGGCGGCTTTCGCCGTGGACGGCGCGCGCCACGGCGGCCTTCGCGAGCAGCCGGGTCGAGTCGAGCGTCGGAAGCGGCGCCTCCTCGGGACGGACGATCAGCGGAATCTCTGTGCAGCCGAGGACCGCGGCGTCGCAGCCTTCTCCCTTCAGCCGCCGCATCTGCTCGTTGAACATCTCGCGCGTCTCCTCCCTGAATACCGCGTTGACGAGCTCGTCGAAGATCGCCCGGTTGATGATCTCGCGGTCGGCCGACTCGGGGATCCGGTGCTCGATTTCGCGGCGCGTCAGGGCCTCGGCATACACGGGCCCCTCCATCAGGTAGCGCGTACCGAGGATTCCGAGACGCCGGAACCCACGCCGCGAGGCTTCCTCCGCTACGACTTCCGCGATGTGCAGCCATGGGATCGGAGACCGGGAGAGAACGTGCGGAAGCGCCTGGTGGACGGTGTTGTCGGGGCAGACGGCGAAATCCGCGCCGGCCCGCGCGACGATCCGCGCGCCCTCCAGCAGGAGCTCGCCGACGCCCGCCCAGTCGTCCCGTGCGATCGCCTCCATGTGTCGCGCCATCGGAATCGAGCTCAGCGTCACCTGCGGATGATCGTGCTCGCCGATCGCGACGAGCCCCTCGAGACAGATCGTGCGATAGCAGAGCGCGGCGCCCTCGGCGCTGCAGGCGACGATGCCGATGTGGCCGACGGACGTCATCCGGGTAGAGAGAGGGGGCGCGCTAGAGCGACTTTCGCCGCGAGCGGTCCAGCAGGCGGACGATCTCCTTCAGCTCGGCGATGACCTTCCGGCGCTCGCTCGAGCCGGCGGCGGCCACGCTGCGGGAGGCGTCGTCCGCGGGACGCGATGCGGCCGCAGCTGTCCTGGCAGCGGGAGCGCTCGAAGAAGCCGTCTTCCTCTGCTCGGCGATCGGCGGCGCGGTCTCGCCGCCGTCGAACCGCCCCTCCCGCATCTCCGCATCGAGTCGCTTCTTGGCTCCCGCGACCGTGAACCCCTCGTCATAGAGGAGCTCGCGTATCCGGCTGATGATCCGCACGTCGCGCGCGGAGTAGAGCCGGCTCGCTCCCTTCTCCTTCCCTTCCGAAAGGGCGGAGAATTCCGTCTCCCAATAGCGCAGAACGTACGGGGCGACTTCCGCCATCTTGCAGGCTTCCGCCGCTTTGTACAGCTCGGGGCCGGGCTTCATCCGCCTTAAATCTATCCGAAATCACTTCGCGTCCCGATCCTCGCGGGAACGCCCCCGCACGACGATGCGGATCGGGGTCCCCGAGAAGTCTGCCGCCTCGCGCAGGAGGTTCTCGATCCGGCGCGTCTCGGAAAAGTGGAGCGGCTCCTCGCGGTTCGCGACGATGGCGAAGGTCGGAGGAGCGACCCCCATCTGGGCGACGTAATAGACGCGGAGGCGCTTGCCGGAAGCGGCGCGCGGCGCCTTGTCGCGCAGGGCGCGGCCGAGGAGGCGGTTGAGCTCCCCGGTGGGTATCCGCCGCCGCCGGTTGGCCGCGACGCTCCGCGCCGCGCGGAGAACTCTCTGGACGCCGCGGCCGGTCCGCGCCGAGACGAGCAGCAATGGCGCCCACCGCGCGAAGGGGACCTGCGCCAGGACCGCCTCCTGGAGCGCCTTCGCGCCGCCTTCGGCGCTCTCCCCGGCGATGTCCCATTTGTTCGCGAGGAAGATGAGACCTTTGCCTTCCTCCTGGACGTGCGCCGCCACTGACGCGTCCTGGGCGGAGAGGCTCGTGGAGGCGTCGAGGACGAGGAGCGCGACGTCGGCCTCCTCCACGCGCTTGCGCGCCTGGACGACGGAGAGCACCTCGGGGCCCTTCTCGGTGCGCGAGCGGCGCCGGATCCCGGCCGTGTCCACGAGGCGGAACGCGGCGCCTTCGCGCTCGAAGAGGACGTCCACGGAGTCGCGGGTGGTCCCAGCGACCTCGGAGACGATCGTGCGCTCTTCGCCGAGAAGGGCGTTGACGAGCGACGACTTGCCGACGTTGGGTCGCCCGATGACGGCGAGGGCGATCTCGCGCGGCTCTTCGCCGTCCTCCGAGGTCTCCTCGGCGGACGCAGCGGGAAGCCGGCGAGCGAGCGCGTCCTGGAGCTCGTCGATGCCGATCCCGTGCTCCGCTGAGACTCCGTACACCTCCGGAAAGCCGAGCTCCCAGGCTTCGACCTCCCCTTCCATCCCCTGCCGGCGGTCCACCTTGTTCGCGACGACGAGGGTTTCGACGCCCGCCTCCCGGGCCAGCCGGGCCGCTGACCGGTCGCCCGGCAGGACGCCGGCCGACGCGTCCATGACGAGCAGCACGAGGTCCGCCTGCCGGATGGCGGCGGCCGCCTTGTCCCGAACCGCCGCGGGGATCGCCTCCTTCCCCTCCGGATCGAAGCCGCCCGTGTCGAGGAGCGTGTACCGCCGGCCGTCTGACAGAGCGGCCGTCTCTTCGAGGACGTCCCGGGTCATGCCGGGCAGGTCATGGACCAGCGACCGCCGGCGCTTGAGGAGCCGGTTGAAGAGCGCGGACTTCCCGACGTTGGGGCGGCCGGCCACGACGACGCGGAACGGCGTTCCCCCGGGAGGCGGCCGGCCGGAATCGCGGCCTCGACCCCGCCGCTTCACGGCGAAGCGCTGCGGACGCCTCCCTCGAGCCGGAGCGACACTCGCGGGTGCGTGAACGGATGGACGTCGGGAAAGCGCGTGAAGACCCAGCCGGCGAAGAGACTCTTCCCCTCTTCGGACACTTCGATCCTCGCCGCCGGGTTGTCGGACTCCACGCCGGCGGAAGTGATGACGTCCTGGCTCATCGTGAAGGATGGGAGAAAGACCTCCGCATGGACGTCCAGGGACGTCCCCGGAACCCGCGCGGCGCCGTTCAACGGCACCTCGAGCACCCCTTCCTTCTGTGAGGCGGCGTCCCGCCAGCGCAGGCGGATCCCCGAATAGGCCTCGCCGACCTCCGCCGGGACCTCCAGCCGCGCGGGCCCGACTCGCGCCGGACCCGCTTCGGCGCCGGCCGGCGTCTCCGGATCGTGCGATATCGCCATGCGGACGTCCGGGTCGGGCCGCCCCCTCTCGCGGCATCCGGACAGAAGAGCGGTCGCGAGGAGGGCCGCGTGAAGGAGCCGAACGCTCACCGGCGGCTGCGGCCCCGCCGGCCGTAAGAGACGCGCGGCTCGGAAGAGACCGCGGGACGCGACGCCGTCCTCTTCGAAGCGCTCGGAGGCTCCACGACGCGGAAGTCGAGCCGGCGCCGCACCTCGTCGATCGCCTTGAGCTGGACGCGCACGGAGTCCCCCAGGCGGTAGGTCGTTCCGCTCGCCCGCCCGCGGAGACGGTGCTGCTTCTCCTCGTACACGAAGAAGTCCGGTCCCAGCGTCGAAACGGGAACGAGCCCCTCAACGAAGAAATCCTTGAGCGTCACGAAGACGCCGAACGCGGTGACGCCGGTCACATACGCGTCGTACTCGCGCCCGACCTTGTCCTTCATGAAGACGATCTTCTTCCAGAGGAGGCTCTCCCGCTCCGCCTGCTCCGCCCGCCGCTCCAGGTCCGAAGACAGCCGCGCGACCTCGGCGAGCCGTTCGTTGATGCTCTCGAACTCGGAAGCCGGGACCGCCTTGCCGTGGCGCAGCAGACGGGAGAGCTGCCTGTGCACGACGAGGTCCGGGTAGCGTCGGATCGGAGAGGTGAAGTGACAGTAGTACGGGGCGGCGAGCGCGTAGTGCCCGCGGTTCTCTTCGCTGTAAACCGCCTTGCGCTGGGCGCGCAGGAGCAAGTCCGAGAGCAGGCGCTCCTCCGGCTTGCCCTCGATCTGCTTGAGGATCTTCTGGAAGGCGGACGGCGGGAGTTCCGTGAGGTCCCCCTTGAGCTCGTAGCCGAACGTCTCGAGCACTTCGCGCAGGTCCACGAGCCGGTCGGGGTCGGGTCGGTCGTGGACCCGGTAGATGCCGGGCTGTTTGGCGAACTGGAGCTTCTTGGCCACCGCCTCGTTCGCCGCGAGCATAAACTCCTCGATCAGGCGGTGCGCCTCGTTGCGCGACTCGGGCACGATTCCGACGACGAGGCCCTCGTCGTCGAGCACGACGTCCGCGTCCGGAAGGTCGAAGTCGATCGAGCCGCGGGCCTCGCGCCGGCGGCGGAGCAGTTGGGCCAGCTCCCCCATCGTCCGGAAATCGTCGAGGAACGGGCCGTAGCGGTGCCGGTCTTCCTCCGTCGGCGGCGTCTGGAGAAGCCGCGCCACCTCCGTATACGTCATCCGGAAGCCGCTTCGGATGACTCCTTTCGTCATCTCGCCGCCCGTGACGCGGCCTTTCGCGTCGATTTCGAGGATGGCGGAAAGGACGAGCCGATCGACCCGCGGGTTAAGCGAGCACAGTCCGTTGGACAGGTGCTCGGGCAGCATCGGGAGCACGCGCCCCGGAAAGTAGACGCTCGTGCCGCGGCTGCGGGCCTCGTCGTCGAGCGCAGTCCCTTCCTGGACGTACTGCGACACGTCGGCGATGTGCACGCCGAGCCGGTACCCGCCGGCCGTGCGCTCGACCTCCACCGCATCGTCGAAGTCCTTCGCGGTCTCCCCGTCGATCGTGATGATGCGGCGCTCCCGGAAGTCCCGGCGTCCGAGGAGGTCCTCCGTGCGGACCTCGTCGGGGAAGCGGCGGGCTTCCTCAACGACGGCTTCGGGGAACCGCGGAGGCAGACCGTGCGAGCGGAGGACGATCTCGATGTCCACGCCGGGCTCACCGAGAAACCCGATCCGCTCCTCGACGACGCCCTGCGCGACGCGCTTCGCGTCGGGGAAGGAGGTCAGGCGCACCTCGACGATCTCCTCCTCGCGCGCGCCGCGCGTCTTGCCCTCCGCGATCCGGATCACCGCATCGACCTTGGGGTCGTAGGGGACGACGATCTTGCGGCCGTCCTCGGTCCCGAAACGCCCGACGACCCGCTCTCGCGCCCGGTCCAGGATCTTCACGACGACGCCGGAGATGCGGTCGTCGGACCTCCCGCGCGCGCGCTCTTCGCGCGCGAGCACCGTGTCGCCGTCCATGGCCCCGTGCATGCCCGAGCGCGGCACGAAAAGGTCCGCTCCCCCCTCGACCAGCACGAAGCCGTACCCTTCGGGCCGGACGGTGATGCGCCCGGCGAGCATGTTGGAGAACTCGATGGCGGAGTACTTCTCGCCGCGGACCCGGGCGATCTCGCCGCTTCGTTCGAGCGCGTCGAGGCGCTCCCGGAGGGCCTCCTCGTCGGCTTCCCGGACCCCCAGCTTCTTGGCGAGCTGGCGGAACGTCAGGATGCGGGAACCCTTCTGCCGGAGGGTCTCCAGGATGGCTGAATCCCGCGGCGGCACGCGGCGGAGTCTATGCGAGGACACGTGGATGACCGGCCGACGGGCCCGGCGCCTAATTCGTCTGGCTGAGCGGGGCGGGCTCCTCGACGCGGTCCGGATCGTCGCAATAGTGCGCCACCACCTCGAGGAGTTGGAGCAGGTCCACGGGCTTCTTGAGGAGGAACTGGATGCCCAGCTTCGCGGCCTCTTCCTTCCCGGAGGAATCCGCCGTGAACAGCACGACCGGGATGTCGACGAGCTCGGGATCCTGGAGCTGTGCGCGGCGAAAGCTCAGGCCGTCCATCTGCGGCATCCGGATGTCGAGCAGGATGACACAGGGGCGCGCCCCGGCCTTGATCACCTCGAGCGCCTGGAACCCGTTGTCCACCGAGGCGACGATGTAACCCTCGTCGCGCAGGATTTCCTGCAGAGCGTGACGAAGATCCGCGTCGTCATCCACGACCAGGATCGGGAAAGTTGAGCGTCCCATTTCTCGGAGTTCGGACCGCGATCCTATCCGAAGGCCCGAGCACCGCGGTATGGCACTTTTGCGGCCGGCCACCGCCCCGATGAGGTCGGCGCACGCCCGCGGCCGCCGCGACGGCTATCCCGAGACGGAGGTCAGGGCTTCGCGCGCCGCTTCCTCGATGGCGTGCAGAGCCTGCCGGTACGGGCCCGGGCCGTGGCTGATGCGGGCCACGCCGATCTCCGCGAGCCGCTTCCCGGAGGGGCTCGCGGGGTGGACCATGACGTTGACCGGAAGGGGCGAGCCCTTGCAGATCGCTGCAATGAGCTCTTCCCGGACGAGCCCGGGAACGAAGAGGCCGCTCGCGCCCGCGTGCGCGTAAACTTCGGCGCGCCGCAGGGCTTCCTCGGCGTGCTCCGCCTGAGGGGTCACCGGATCGGACTTCAGAAAAACGTCCGTCCGGGCGTTGACGAAGGCGGAAATCCCCGCCTGATCGGCGGCGGCGCGCGCCGCCCGGATGCGGGCGGCCTGGTCTTCCGCGGAATACAGCCCTTTCGCGCCGATGACGCGATCTTCGAGGTTGAAACCTACGGCTCCCGACGCGATTGCCCTCTTCGCCGCCTCGCCGACGGCCTCGGGGCTTTGGCCGTAGCCCGACTCGAGGTCGATCGTGACGGGAAGATCCACCGCCGCGACGATCCTCTCGAGGTTTGCGAGGGCGAGCTCGAGCGGCAGCTTCTCGCCGTCCTCGTAGCCGTGGGCCGCGGCGACGGACCAGCTCCCGGTCGCCATCGCCCGCGCCCCGGCCCGGGCAACGGCCCGCGCGGAGCCGGCGTCCCAGACGTTGAAGAGCACGACGGGAGCCCCCGGCACGTGAAGCGACTGAAACAACCGCGCGCGCTCGCCCTGGAGGGTCATTTCGGTTCACGGCGGGCCGCCGCAAGGCGCGTCCGGCGCTCGTGGTCGAGGAGCCACTGCTTGCGACAGAGCTGACCTCCGTAGCCGCAGAGGGACCCGTCCGAGCCGATGATTCGATGGCAGGGCAGCACGATCGGCAAGGGATTCGCGCCGTTGGCCCGCCCGACCGCCCGTGTGGCCGCCGGGCGGTCGAGGGTGACGGCCAGGTCGCGGTAGGAGCGCGTTTCGCCGTAGGGGACGTCTCTCAGGGTCCGCCAGACCGAGCGCTCGAAGTCGGTGCCGAACGGGGAGACCGGGGTCTCGAAGGTGGTCCGGGCGCCGGCGAAATACTCGGCGAGCTCCGCTCGGATGGACTCGAGAGGCCCCGTCGAGCCCGGGCGCATCTCACGACCCGTGCGCGCGAGGAGACGATCGACGTCTCCCCGCCGGTTGCCCCCCTCGGAGAACTCCAGGGCGTAGAGCCAATCCTCGTCCGCCACGGCGGTCATCGGGCCGAGCGGCGTGTCGAGAGGTTGCATGGCAAGCGCCGTCCCCGCAAACATGCCCGGTCATCCTACCGATGTCGCTAGGAGCCGCGGACCGGGAAATGAACGGCCTCGGTCCCCATGTTTCGCGGCACACATGGCATCCGACGGAAGGCTCGACCGCCGCACGCTTCTCGCGTCGCTCGCCGCCGTCGCCGCGGCGTCCGCCTTCCGGCCGCTGGCCGCGGCGGCCGGCCGTGGTCCCATCTTGACCCGGCCGATCCCTTCGAGCGGCGAGAAGATCCCCCTCGTCGGGCTCGGGAGCTGGATCACGTTCAACGTCGGGGACGACCCGGTCGCGCGCAACGCCTCCGCGGAGGTCATGCGCGCCTTCTTCCAGGAAGGCGGGCGGATGATCGATTCCTCCCCGATGTACGGATCCTCCCAGGAAGTCATCGGTTTCGGGCTCAACAAGCTAGGCGATCCGGCCCAGGTTTTTTCGGCAGACAAGGTGTGGATCTCCTCCGGCGCCCGGGGCCCTTCCCAGATCCAGGAATCCCGGCGGCGCTGGGACATAGCGCGCTTCGACCTGCTGCAGGTTCACAACCTCATGGCCTGGGAGGACCACCTGCCGACCCTGTTCGCGATGAAGAAGGCCGGTCGGTTGCGGTACGTCGGGATCACGACCTCGGAAGGACGCCGGCACGACGACATCGAGCGCGTCATGCGGAGTCATCCGATCGATTTCGTGCAGATCACCTACAACGTGCTCGACCGGGAGGTCGAGAGCCGGATCCTGCCGCTGGCGCAGCAGCGGAGGATCGCCGTGATCGCGAACCGTCCCTTCCGACAGGGATCCCTCATCCGGAGCGTCGAGCGCTCTCCCCTTCCCTCATGGGCGCGGGAGATCGATTGCGCCAACTGGGCGCAGTTCCTCCTGAAGTTCATCATGTCGCACCCGGCCGTCACGTGCGCCATCCCGGCGACGAGCCGGGTGGACCACGTGCGCGAGAACCTCGGCGCGTCCTACGGAAGGATGCCGGACGAGGCCATGCGCCGCCGGATGGTCGCCCACGTCGAATCGCTCTGATGTCCGAGTGGTGGACCTACCGTCCATCCGACTTCCTGCTCTTTTCTTCCCAGACTTACTACCGGCTCTTCGAGCTGTATAACGCGGCGATCTGGCCGGCCCAGGTCGTTGCGGTCGTGCTCGCGATCGGGATTCTGCTTCTCCTGCGCCGTCCCGCGGAAGGCCAGGGGCGGCTCGTCGCGGGGATCCTGGCGGCATTCTGGCTCTGGATCGCTATCAGGTTTCATCTGCGCCGCTACGCGACGATCAACTGGGCGGCGGTCTATTTCGCCTGGGCGTTCGGGCTCGAAGCGGCGCTGTTGATCTGGACCGGAATCGTCCGCCGGGGGCTCGAGTTCGCCCCGCGGGCTGACCGTGTCGGCCGGATCGGCGTGGGGATCTTTCTCTTCGCGCTTTTCATTGCGCCCCTGATCGGGCCACTCCTGGGGCGGAGCTGGGGGCAGGTCGAGATCCTCGGAGTCGCGCCCGACCCGACCGCCGTGGCGACACTCGGCCTGCTGCTCGCCGTTTCAGGCCGAGTGCGCTGGGAGCTTCTGCTGATACCGCTCGGCTGGTGCGCCGTCTCAGGGGCCACGCTTTGGACTCTCGGTGCGCCGGACAAATGGGTGATGCCGGTTGCGGGGCTGGCCGCCGGCACGCTCGGAATCTGGAAGACGTTGACCTGGCGACGGCTTTCCCACCGAATTCCTTGAACGGCCTCGGGTGCCGCTGTATATTCCGGCGCGACGGCCGCCTATGATGGCGGGCACGCCGGCTCGAGAGGAGGCGCAGCTTGAAGAAGACTGCGACGGCTTTTCTCTTCCTCGTCGGTTCGATGGCTCTCCTCGGGGTCCGCACGGCTTCGGCGCAGACGTCGACGTTCATGTTGGTTCCTGGCATTCCGGGACCTGCGATTGAAGTTCCCCACGTGGGCTGGATCCCCGTGACGTCGCTGACGCAGACGCTGGAAAATTCACGGACACTGGATCTGCGCGTCAAGGAGCGCAAATTGTGCGCGATCGAAACCGTCAAGAACCTCGACTTGTCCGGCCCGCTGCTGTGGGCGGCCGCGATGACCGATCAGGTCTTCGCCGAGGTTCGCATCGATGTCCTTCAGGCGTCCGGCAATCGGCGGAGAATCTACGAGATCAAACTGATGAACGCGCGCATCACGGCCATTTCGACGACTGGCACCAGCGTCTACGCCGAAAAGTTCACCTTACACGGAGAGTCCGCAATGCTGTCCTTTTTCCCGCAGCGTCCCGACGGCTCCTCGGACGTTCCCGTTACGGCAACCTTCGCCTGCAACTAGGGCTGCGCACGTACCCTTGCCGGGGGAGTATCGTCACGAATGGCAGCAGTCAGGTGAGTTGGTGCGAAAGGGGGGACTCCTGCCGGCCGCCGCTTCGCGGACGCGAACTCCGTTCGCGGCCGGCGCTTCCTGTAGGCCGGGGCGATCCCCCGCACCCCCCTGGGGGTTCTCCTCCTCCCCTTTCGCACGCTCTTCGGCAGGGGAAAACGACATCACGAATCGCAACAGAATCGCTATTTGGTGCGAAAGGGGGGACTCGAACCCCCACGGCGTGAGCCACAGGTTCCTGAAACCTGCGCGTCTACCAGTTCCGCCACTTTCGCGGGGAGCGGAAGGATATCCGCAAATCGCTGACGAATCAACGCCTCGCGGGACGTTGCGGGCACGCCGCCTTCGCGCCGTTCAGCCGCAGAGGCCCGCGACGATCCCCACGAGCTGGTCGAGCTGGACCGGCTTGCGCAGGTACTGCTCGACGCCGAGCGCCTGCGCCTTGGAGGACGTCCGCGCGTCGGCGCTCAGGACGACGACCGGAATCTCCGACAGCTCGGGGTCCTGGAGCTGCGCATCGCGGAACTCCCACCCGTTCATGACGGGCATCATGAGGTCGAGCAGGACGACGCAGGGCGCGCTGTTGCCCTTCAGGTAGTCGAGAGCGATGCGCCCGTTCTCGGCGCCGATTACCTCGAAGCCCTCATCCTCCAGAATCTGCGACAGGGACTCGCGAAGATCGGCGTCGTCCTCGACGATGAGGATGCGGGTCGAACGGCGCGCAGCAGGTTCGTTGAAGTCCAGGGGCTCGGTCTCCGGTCTCGTCGATCGGAAGGACCGGAAGCAAGAAAGGGGCCAGAGGGCGAGGGCGGGCGCCCCCGCCGACCGCTCACGCCGGGGGGAGGCCCGCTTCGAGGTCGGATTTGGGCAGCGGGATGGCGTTCTCTTTCTTGCCGGAATCCACGCAGACGAAGCACGCTTTGAAGACGTTCTCGTATCCCATCTTCATCTCCCGGTTGGTGACGAAGACTTCGCGAGGCGGATAGGGTGCGTCGAGTCGCCGGAGCGTCGCGAGGATGCCCTGCCGGTTGCGCAGCTTCTCGGCGATCGAGAACCGATGGGGCGGCTCGTGCGTGCACTCGTACGCCGCTGCCGTTTCAGTACTCACTCGTCTGCTCCTCTTCCTTGCGGGCGAGCGCGGCGACCGCCGTGGGAACGCTTTCGTGGATCGAGAAGAGGCTGTCCAGGTGGGTCACCTGGAGGCCGGTCAGCACCCGGCGCTGCGGGTTGACGAGGACGAAATCGCGCAGGCTCTCCTGGAAGCGGCGCAAGGCGGCCACGAGCAGACCGACTCCCGTGGAATCGAGAGAGTCCAGCTCCGAGAGGTCCAGGATGAGCGCGCCTCTCCCCTCGGTCGCGATCTTGTCGATGCGCGCAGCGAACGCGCGGGAGGCGTCTCCCAGCTTCAACGAGCCCTGCAGCTGCAGGACGGTGTGGTCGGAGCGCTGCTCTTCGTTGATCTTCATGCAGGAGTCGCTCTCGTGCGCGCCGTGCGGCGGCTAGCCCGGGGGAGGGGCCTCTCCCTCGCCACGCTTGACGATGATCGCCCCCCGCGCGATGAGGGCTTCGCCCGAGTGCACTTCTCCCTCGAATCGCGCCATCGCCCCGAACCGCGCCGCCAGCCGGACGTCGACCCGCAGCGTCTCGCCTGCCCGGGGAGCGCGCTCCGCCTCGAAGCCCTCGATGCCCGCGAGGAAGCCGCGGCGGCCGATGTCCGGGTCGCCGCCTTCCAGGAGCAGGGCGGACTGGGCCATCGCTTCGGCCAGGAGCAGCGGACTGCGCCAGGCTTCCCCCATCGCCGCGCGGCCGTTGCCGGAGATGCGAGCGGCCGCCGTCCCGCGGAACTCGGCATCTCTCTCCCGCAGGACCACATCGACGAAACGGAACGGGTACACATGCGGGAGACTCGTCAACTCAGGCCGTCTTCTTCTGCTCGATGAAGTCCACCAGGGCGTCCACGGACGCGAAGGCCTTCACACCGACCTCCTCGTCCTCGACCTTGATGCCGAACTCCTGCTCGAGGCCGAGCACGAGCTCGAGGGCGTCGATGGAGTCCAGGCCCAGGCCTTCGCCGAAGAGCGGCGCGGCGTTTTCGATCGCAGCGGGGTCCATGTCCAGTTTGAGCCGACGGACGATGAGCTCTTTGACCCGCCGCGCTTGTTCGTCGCGGTTCGTCACGGCGCGGATTATACGGGCGGCTCAGGCCATTCCGCCGTCCACCCGCCAGACCTGCCCGGTCACGTAGGTGGCACGGTCCGAGGCCAGGAAGCCCACGACGGCGGCGATCTCTTCAGGGGACCCGAAGCGGGCCATCGGGATGCGGCCGAGGAACTCCTGCCGGGCTTCCGGCTTCAGGTGGGCGATGATCTCGGTCTCCACGAGGCCCGGCGCCACGGCATTGACGGTGATGCCGCGCGTGGCGAGCTCCTGGGCGAGCGCGCGCGTCATGGCGATCAACCCGCCCTTGGCCGCCGAGTAGTTCGCCTGCCCGACGTGTCCCGAGATCCCGCTGACCGAAACGATGTTGACGATCCGTCCCCACCGTTTGTGGAGCATCCCGCGGACGAACGCTTTCGTGATCCGGAAAGCGCCTTTCAGATCGATGTCGAGGACGTAGTCCCAGTCCTCCTCCTTCATGAAGGTGAAAAGCGCGTCGCGGATAACACCGGCGTTGTTCACGAGGATGTCGGCGCCTCCGAAGTCGCGGCCCACGCGGTCGGCCAGAGCGCGGACCGCTTCGACCTCCCGGACGTCGACGGCGATCGCCACGGCGTCCCCCCCGGCGCGCGCGATCTCGGCGACCGTCTCCTCCGCCCGCCCGGAGTCTTCGCGAAAGGTCAGCACGACCCGAGCGCCGGCGGAAGCCAGCTCGCGCGAAATCGCCTTCCCGATTCCCCGCGAGCCCCCCGTGACGACCGCGGTTCTCAAGACGGCGCGACTCTATCGGAGGCCTGCCGGATGGCCGCGAGAGTTCCCGCGGGGGTGCAGTGGACCGTGCGATCGATCCAGCGGGTCATCTTCGAGAGCATCTCGCCGGGCCCCACTTCGAGAAAGCTCCGGTGGCCGTCGGCGACCATCGCTTCGAGGGTCCGGTTCCAGAGAGTCGGGCGGCAGAACCCGCTCGCCAGGAGGTCGTGGATCTCCTCCCGGGTTCGCATGGCCCCCCCGGGGCCGTAGCAGGCGACGAGCGGCGCCCGGATGCTGCGGCAGGACTCCATGAGCGGCGCGATGGCGTCGGCGACCGGCTGCATGAGCTCGCTGTGGATTGGCCACTTCATCCCGAGGGTCAGGACCGACAGGGCGCGCGGCGCGAGCGCTTCGAGAGCGGCGCGCACGCCTTCGACGCTGCCCGTCAGCACGAATTGCGTTGCGGCGTTCACGTTGCCGATCCAGACCGGGAGCGCGCGCCTGCGCAATTCCGCGCAAGTTTCCTCGACGGCCTCCCGCCGTGCGCCGACGACCGCCCCCATGCCGCCCCGGATGCGCAGGCGTTCCGTCTCCCGCCAGACGGCGATGAGAACCTCCAGGGCCTCTTCGTACGAGACCGCCCCCGCCGCCACGAGCGCCGCGTAATTGCCCAGGCTGTATCCTGCGGTCGCCGCGGGCGGGACGCCGCGGCGCTCGAGCGCTCGGGCGGCGAGGGTGCAGACGAGGAACACCCCCGCCTGCGCCGGGAGGTTCTCGTGCAGAGCCGCCTCCGGCCCCTCCAGGACCAGGCGCCGCAGATCGATTCCGCATCGCTCCGAGGTCCGGTTGAAGAGCTCACCCGCCGCGGGATCCTCCTCGTAGAGATCGCGGCCCATCCCCGGGTATTCGGCGAGCTGCCCCGGGAAGAGAAACGCCGCCGGCGCGGTCATGCGGCGATCAGCCGCGACACCGCTTCCCGGAGGGGAACGCACCGGCCGCTGGCGAGCCAGCGGTCGAACCGGCGCGGTAGGGCTCGGAGCTTGAGGAAGTGCACGGTTCGGGTCAGCGGGGCGAGGCCTTCCATCGGCGGATGGTGCGGGTCGAACTCCCACGGGTGGAAGGTGAAGACGGCGGGCCGCCCCGCCTCCCGGAAATCCCGCTCCGCCCGAGCGAGCGCCGCTTCGGAAACGAGCCGGAAGGGCCAGCCTCCCCCGACAGGAAGCCGGCGGCCGAAAGCCCGGCCGGTCAGCGGCGGCACCTCGACGATCCCCCAACCGTTGCGCTCGATCCGGTAGGGACCGACCGGGTTGCCGGCCGGGCCGAGCGGCGGAACAGGCATCATCGAGGCGTCGCACCGGAAGCCTTCCTCCGCGAGGACCGCGACCGCGGCGTCGGTCGGCCGACGGACCGACCACTCCGCCGCGCGGTGGGACGTCGCGGAGGCGCCGGCCGCGTCCTCGACGGCGGCGCGCGCCCGGCGCAGGTCGTCCCGGAAGTCCTCGGCGGAAAGCTCGTCGGCGCGGCGGTGCAGGTTCCCGTGGACGGCGACCTCGTGCCCGCGCCGGGCCGTTTCCGCCACGAGCCCCGGGTGGCGCGCGGCGACCCATCCGAGGAAGAAGAAGGTCGCGCGGTGGTCCCCCGCGTCGAGCCGGTCGAGCAGGGCCGGCAGCGTGTGTTCGATCCGCCGTTCGAAGCCCTCCCACCGGCGCGGATCGGAGTAGAAGTCGTCCCCGCAAACATGGAACCAGTCCTCGACGTCGATCGTGAGGACGCGTGGCGCCTCGCCCGGGAAGCGCAACGGTGTGAGGCGGATGCCGGACATCGGCGGGATTGTAGCGATCCCTCTCTCAGTCGACCTCGAAGACCTTGTAGTACACGGCGCCCCACGAGATCAGCCACGTGTCCCGGAAAGGCCGGTAGTGCGAGGGCCCGCCGTAGATCGCCTTGACGGGAACGTGCCGGAACCGCGGGACGAACGGGGCGGCTTTGAGCAGGATCTCCGTCTCGATCGAGTAGCCGCGCGCCGTCAGCCGCAGGCGCCGGAGGACCCGCGTCGAGACGACGCGGAAGCCCGACTGGCCGTCCTCCACGTCGTGCCCGGTCATGCGCGTGAGGATCCGGCTGCCGATCTCGTTCGTGCGGTAGCGGTAGCCCGGGATCTGCTCGGGCAGCTGCATCCGCGAGCCGATGACGAACTCCTCGCCCGCCGCGGCGGCCTCGAGCAGCCGCGGAAGGTCGGCGGGGTCGTGCTGGCCGTCGGCGTCCACGAAGGCGACGTGCGTCGCTGTCGACGCGAGAAGGTCTGCAAGTCCGGCGCGGATGGCGCTTCCCTTCCCCGTGTTCGAGGAGAGGCGGAGGACTCGCGCTCCGGCCCGTCGGGCGGCCGCGGCCGTGTCGTCGGAAGATCCGTCGTCCACGACGAGGATCTCAGCGACGTGTGGGCGCAGCCCCCGAACGACCTCGCCCACGGTATCCCCCGCGTCGTAGGCCGGGACGAGCGCCCGGGGCTCCAAGGTCATGGATTCATCGTAGCGTCGGCGCAACCGCGGCGGATCGTCCAGCAGAATCAGGGTTTCGTTGACTGTCCCGGGTGCTTGTGAAAAAGTTCACAACCTCCCGATGGTCGGTTACGTCCCGATCCTCCTTCTCATGGCCGCGGCCGCGGCCCTCGCGGGGGTCATGATCCTCCTCTCGGCTCTGTTGGGCCCCCGCCTCCGCACGCGGGCCAAGATGTCCACTTACGAGAGCGGGATGCCGCTGCTTGACGCGTCCCGCAAGCGGGTCTCGATCCGCTTTTTCGTGATCGCGATGGTCTTCATCCTGTTCGACGTCGAGATCGCGTTCCTCTATCCGTGGGCGCTCGTCTTCCGGGACGGAGGGTTGCCCCTCCTAGTGGAAATGGTCGCGTTCCTCACGGTCCTGGCGATCGGCTACGCCTACATCTGGAAGAAAGGGGCGTTCGACTGGTGAGCCACCGCCGCTACCGCATCGAAGAGGCGGGGCACCCCGTCGAGTTCCCCCCGGCGGCGAGGGAGCGCATCGACCGGATCCTCGAGCGCTACCCGACGAAGCAGGCCGCCCTGCTTCCGGTCCTCTGGGTGGCGCAGGAGACCTGGGGCTGGGTTTCCCGCGAGGCGGCGGAAGAGGTCGCGCGCGTGCTCGAGCTCCCCCCGGCGCACGTCGCCGGCGTCCTGACGTTCTACACGATGTACAACCTCCAGCCGGTCGGAAGGAACCTGCTCCAGATCTGCACCTCGATCTCCTGCCACCTGGCAGGCGCCGGCGACCTGATCGCGCTCTGCCGCCGCCGCCTCGGGGTCGGTCTGGAGGAGACGACGGCGGACGGCCGCTTCACGGTGGTCGAAGTCGAGTGCATTGCGGGGTGCGACAAGGCGCCTTCGATGATGGTCAACGACACGTACCACGAGCCGATGGACAACACCCGGCTCGGAGCCTTGATCGACCGCCTGTCTCAGGAGCCGGCGTGAGCGACGGTCTCGTGCTGCTGGCGCGCGTGGGACGCCACAACTCGCGTGCGATCGAGACCTATCTCGCCGACGGGGGCTACGAGGCCCTGCGGAAGGTCCTCGGCGGAGGCTGGACTCCCGAGGCGGTGACCGAAGAGGTCAAGAAGTCCGGCCTGCGCGGGCGGGGCGGCGCCGGTTTCCCGACCGGCGTGAAGTGGGGCTTCGTCCCGAAGGACACGAAGGGAAAGCCAGTCTACCTGCTCTGCAACGCCGACGAGTCGGAGCCGGGCACGTTCAAGGACCGCCTCCTGATGGAGGAGGACCCCCACCAGATGATCGAAGGAATGATCATCTCGGCGTACGCGCTGAAGTGCAGCACCTCCTACATCTACATCCGCGGGGAGTTCTACCTGGGCGCGCGGATCCTGGAGAAAGCCCTCTCGGAGGCGTACGCGGAAGGCATGCTCGGCGAGAACATCCTGGGCTCCGGCTTTTCGCACGACATCTACGTCCACCGCGGGGCGGGCGCGTACATCTGCGGAGAGGAGACCGGGCTCATCGAGAGCCTGGAGGGCAAGCGGGGCCAGCCGCGCATCAAGCCGCCGTTCCCCGCGGTCTTCGGCGTCTTCGGCGCGCCAACGATCGTGAACAACGTGGAGACGCTCTGCTGCGTGACCCACATCATGGCGCGAGGGGCCGGATGGTTTTCGGGCATCGGCCGCAACGAAAAGAACACCGGCCCCAAGCTGTACTGCCTCTCCGGCCATGTCAATCGGCCCGGCGTCTACGAGGCGCCCATGGGCCTGCCGATGAAGGAGCTCCTCTTCGGAGACGACTACGGGCAGGGGATGCGGGACGGCCGAAAGGTCAAGGCCGTCATCCCGGGCGGCGCTTCGGCGCCGATGCTCACAGCGGAGGAGATCGAGGATTGCCCACTCGATTTCGACGGCCTCGCCGCGAAGAAATCCATGCTCGGCTCGGCCGCCATCATCGTGATGAACGAGGACACGTGCATCGTGGACGCGGCGGCCAATCTGGCCAAGTTCTTCTCGCACGAATCCTGCGGGCAGTGCACGCCCTGCCGCGAGGGGACTCCCTGGCTGCACCGCGTCCTCTCGCGGATCGAGGCCGGCGAAGGCCGCCCGGAGGACGTGGACCTGCTCGAGCGGATCTCCAACCAGATGGCCAACGGGATGACGATCTGCGTCTTCGCGGATGCCGCCATCGCGCCGGTGCTCTCCTCGATCGGGAAGTTCCGCGAAGAGTACATGCACCACGTCACGGAGAAGCGGTGCCTCGCGGGGCCCCGCGCCATGGCGGCGGCTTCCGCCGCTGGAGCTTTCGCATGAGCTCGACCCCGACCACGGCGCCGCCCGCCGCGCAGCCGCCCCCGCCGGACAAGAAGACCTTCACGGTCGTCTTCGACGGCAAGCCGGTCGAGGTGCCGAAAGACATCAACCTGATCGAGGCCGCGAAGCTCGCGGGCATCGAGATCCCTCACTTCTGCTTCCACCCGCGCCTCTCCGTCGTCGGGCAGTGCCGGATGTGCCTCGTCGAGATCGAAGGCGTTCCGAAGATCCAGGCCGCCTGCACGACGCCCCTCAAGGACGGGCTGTCGGTGAAGACGACGACGGAAAAGGTCGTCCAGGGCCGCGCGGCGAACATGGAGTTCCTGCTCATCAACCATCCGCTCGACTGCCCGATCTGCGACCAGGCGGGAGAGTGCAAGCTCCAGGACAACTCCTTCGGGTACGGCGACCAGAAGTCGCGGTATGACGAGCGCAAGCGGCAGTACCCCGGGTTCGGACGCACGCTCATCGGGCCGCACGTGATCGCCGACATGACGCGCTGCATCCAGTGCACCCGGTGCATCCGCTTCTGCCAGGAAATCGCCGGGACCGGCGAGCTGACCTTCCTGGACCGCGGAGGCCGGACGCTCGTCTGGACCCACGAGGGTCGCGAGCTGGACAACGACTGGTCCGGCTGCGCGGCCGACGTTTGCCCGGTCGGCGCCCTGACGACGCGCGAGTTCCGGTTCCGAAGCCGCGTCTGGTACCTCGAAAAGACGTCGTCCGTCTGTCCGGGTTGCAACATCGGCTGCAACATCTCGATCGAGTCGAAGGACGCGATCGTGTATCGGTTCCTCCCCCGCCTGAACCCCGAGGTCAACGACTACTGGCTCTGCGACTACGGCCGCTTCTCTTCGGAGAAGCTCAACCTCCGCGAGGTCGTATCCGCGAGCGTGGCCGAAGGGGAGAACCGGCGCGATGTCCACGTGCCGGCGGCGCTCGACCGGATCGCGGCAGAGATCCGCCGCACGATCGACTCCACCGGGCCGCGCGGCCTGTTCTTCATGGGTTCCGCGCACCTCTCCAACGAAGAGAACTTCCAGCTGCGGAAGATCGCCGACCATCTGGCCTGCCCGAACCGCGACGCGATCGTGGACCGGTCGCGCGTGCGCCGGATGCGCTCGAAGACCGAGTGGCTCGAAGGGGACCACTACGGCGCGAACTTCGCGGGCGCGAAGGACATGGGGCTCTCCCCGGCAGAGGGGGGTTACGGGCTCGAGGACGTCCTGGCCGGTAAGGCGTCTCCGGAAGTCATCCTCATCGCCGACGGGGCCTTTTCCGCCGTGGCGGACGATCCCGAAAAGGTCGCGATCCTACGGCGCGCCCGGTTCCTCGCGGTCGCGTCCCGGACGGCGAACGCCCTGACGCGGGCCGCCGACGTGCTCCTACCCGCCGCCTCGCTCGCCGAGCGCGAAGGCACCTTCACGAACGTCCAGGGGCGCGTGCAGATGTTCCACCGTGCGTTCCTGCCCAAGCCGCCGTCGCGCGCCTGGTGGGAGCTCCTCGTGCTGCTCGGCGTGGCCCTCGGATACGGCGATCGGGCCTGGCGGCCCGCAGACGTGCGCCGCCAGATCATGGCGGAGGTCCCGGGTTACGACGAGGTCAGCGAGGAGGAGCTGGCCGGCGGCGGGTTGATGAAGAAGGGGCTGTTCGTCTCGACCGGAGCCCTGTGACCGCCACCGACTGGGCGATCGTCGCGCTGAGGGTGCTGCTGCCGACGCTCGTCATCCTCATGGTGCTGCCGATCCTGCTCTGGGTCGAGCGCCGCGGCGCCGGACTGATCCAGGACCGGCCGGGTCCCAACCGCGTCGGCCCGTTCGGGCTGCTGCAGCCGGCCGCCGACGTCATCAAGTTCTTCTTCAAGGAAGACTTCATCCCCGGCAACGCCGACCGCACGCTCTACCTGATCGCGCCGGCGATCGGCGTCTTCACCGGGATCGCGACCTTCGCCGTGATCCCGTACGGCGCCACGGTCGAGGTCGCGGGCCGCCAAGTGCCCCTCATCGGGGCGGACGTCTCGATCGGCGTGCTCTACATCTTCGCGATCGCCTCGCTTTCCGTCTACGGGATCGTGCTCGCGGGATGGTCGTCGAACAACAAGTTCTCGCTCATGGGCGCCGTCCGCTCGAGCGCCCAGATCATTTCGTACGAGCTCGCGATGACGACGGCCGCGGCCGGGGTGATCCTCGCGGCGGGCTCCTTCCGGCTCACGGAGATCGTCGGCGGGCAGGCCGAGACGTTTTTCGGATTCTTCCCGAAGTGGCACGTCTTCCTG
>JBHENW010000183.1:0-4777 GCA_046261875.1 Thermoanaerobaculia bacterium
CGAGCCCTCGTGGATCATGCGGGAAATGACTTCCTTGCCCGTTCCCGACTCGCCGGTGATGAGCACCGTCGTATCGGAAGGGGCGACCCGCCCGACCTGGAGCAACGCTTCCTTCCAGGCGCGGGAGACCCCGACGATCCGGGTCTGCTGCCTCGCTTCCAGCTCGCGTGTGAGCGTCTCGACGGTGGCCGCGAGCCGCTCCGCCCGTTCCTTCTCCTCCGCCGCGGCCTGCGCTTCTTCCGAGAGGCGCCGGTGCGAAAGCACGAGGGCGATCCGGTCGGCGAGGCGGCGTGCGACCTCCGCGTCCTCGGGGCCGAACCGGCCCGGCTCGCGGTGCGCGAAGCCCAGCGAGCCGCGGACTTCTCCCCAGAGGCGCACGGGGACCCGCAGGTAGGAGCGCATCCCCGTCGCGATCATGAGACGGTTCCGGTCCGTGGTCGGCGTCAGGTCGGCGGGCAGGTCGCGGATGGTCTCGAAGGGCAACAGCCGGCGCTCGGATTCTTCCTGGGTCAGGACGATGGGTTCCGTCGGGGGCTCGACGTCCGACTCGCCGGCGTACGTCACGACCCGGAACTTGCGCGCCCGGTCGTTGAGCTCGGTCAACGCGAGAAGGTCGTGCGGCAGGACGTCCTGGATCGTCTCGAACGCTTTCTGGACGACTTCCTTGACGTCGAGCGAAGGGGCGAGGTGCTCGAGGGCCTCGTCGAGCCGGTCCAGACGCTCGCGCGTCCTCCGGTCGGCTTCGTAGATCCGCCCGTGCTCGACCGCCGAGCCGAGGAGGGCGGCGATCGGACGGAGCATCTCCTGGTGGTCGTCGGTGAAGGCTCGCGGCGTGCGGGAGCAGATCCAGACGCCTCCGGCGAAGGACTCGCCCCATCGGAACGGCTCCCAGAGGGCGGACCGGACTCCCGCGGCGAGGATCTCCGAGTCCATGGGATAGGACGGATCCAGCTCCACGGAGGCGTCGTCGATGCGGGCGTTCGGCCCGGCTCTGGGCCTCAGGCGGGGAGACCAGTCGCTCAGGGGCGTGGGTTCGGAGCATTTCCCCCCGGGCTCGGGGCAGGGCACCGTGCTCGCATGCTGGACCGCGAGGTCGCCGTCCAGGATGCGCACGACCCCCATGTGCTCGAACGGAATGAGTTCGCGGATGCACGCCGCCACCCGATCGAAGACTTCCTGCAGATCGAGCGTTTCCGACGCGATCTCGGCGATTTTCGCCAGCGTCCTCCCGACCGAGCGGGCGTCCGTGGCGGAAGCCATTGATTCTACGGGCATCTCTGGCCCCCAGCGTATTCGCGGTCGTCTCTCTTCACAAGTCCTCCGGCCTCCTCGGGATTCCCTTCATTACGTCGTGAAGGGCCCTCGGGTTGAGCCGCCTAAGCGGGCGGCCCGGCGGGTCGGGGAAATCGGGCGGAGGCGCTCCCTTTCGGGCGCTTCGCCTTGTACTTCCAGCTGTGCGGCTTCCCTTCCTCCATCCACTCGATCGCCGTCTCCAGGCGCCGGCTCCGCGTCTCCGGCCGCTTCGCCGAGGCGAGCCACTGGAGATAGTCCTGCCGGCCGCTGGGGCTGAACGACTCGAAGGCGGAGCGCGCTTTCGCGTTCCGCCGGAGCGCCGCGCGCAGGTCCGGCGGGATCGGAAACGTCCTTTTCGGATGCTTGAGCTCCCGCGGGCGTTTCTCGCCGGTCGCCGCGA
The DNA here is from genome assembly GCA_046261875.1 of Thermoanaerobaculia bacterium. Taxonomy (GTDB): domain Bacteria; phylum Acidobacteriota; class Thermoanaerobaculia; order UBA5066; family Gp7-AA6; genus JBHENW01. Next base: position 1,694 of record JBHENW010000183.1, read on the forward strand.
GCCGCGCGGCCTGACGGATGTAGCCGACGATCTCGCGGTCCGGCGGCAGGTCCGACACGGAGGCGATCCGGCCGAGATGGCCCATGGCTTCCCGGTTGGCCGGGAGGACCGCGGTGTCCCAGAACCCGAACGCGCAATGGTTCTTGAAGGCGGCCATGGCGCAGAACATCCCGTGGTAGAGGAAGTGGGGAGCGCCCCACTTGATGTCTTCCTCGACGTCCGGACAGCCCTCGTGAACGAGCTTGCGCAGCCGTTTCAGGATCGGCCGCGCGAAGTCGGCCGACCGGGAAATGTAGGCGTCCACCCGTTGGTCTTTCTTCCCCATTCTCAGGGCGACTTCCGCTTGGGTCCCCGCCGCCGCGCCACGCGGCGCGCGTGACGAGAGAGCGCGGTCCGCGACGCGGCCGCCCCTCCTTCGCGCCCGAGCGCCCGGCGCGCGGCGCGCGCGCGTTTCGGCGAGGGCTTGCGGGCCGCGGCGGAGCGGCCCTTCGCATAGTCGCGCCGGGCCTGCTGGCGCGTGGCTTTCTTGGCGCGTCCCTTCGCGGGCGGCTTCAGCGGCACCCCGGCGCGCCTCGCCTTGGAGAGCCCGATCGCGATCGCCTGCTTCGTCGACCGCGCGCCGTGTTTCCCTTCCCGGACGTGCTCGATCTCCTCGTGCACGAACTCGCCGGCGGCCGTGGAAGGGGCCTTCCCCTGGCGGCGGGCCCGGCGGGCGCGCTCGATCGTCTTTTTCTCCGGCATCACTCCTCCTGGGTCAGTACGTCGTCTCCCGGACTTTGGAAGGGGAACGGCGGCGCGTCTTGCGCGGCCGGGGCGACCCGGCGCCCATCGACGGCGCCGGCGCGCTCTCCGGGGCGGATTCCGCCGCCGCTTCCACGTCCTCGCGCGTGACGGTCTCGCCGTGCGCCGTCGTCCTGCCCTCCTCGATGAGCGACTTGAACCGCACCATGTCGTCGTCGAGCGCCTGCTTCGGGTCCCTCCGGAAGAATGTCGCGACGGCATGCCCGAGAACTCCCGCCGGGGGGTTGTACGTCAGCCGGATGTCGATCCGCGTCGCCGGTCCGGGCAGCTCCTCGAAACGCACGACCCCGGAATGCCGGATGGCCTCGCCGGGCGCGCTCTTCCAGGCCACCAGTTGGTTTCGCGCCAGCTCCGTCGTGATCGCGTTCCACTCGACCACGACCCCTCCCGGTCCCTCGACCTCCCAGTGCGACGCCCCCTGGCCGTTGTCGCGGACCCGCCGGACGTGCGACATGATCCGTGGGAAGTTCTCGATGTTCGACCAGAAAGCGAAGACATCCTTCACCGGGGCGTTGACGTCGAAGGTCTTCTTGACGTCGAAGCCGCGCCGACCGGAGCCGAGCCCGAGCAGGCGCTTCATCTCCATGTTGGAGATGCTGCGCGCCAGGAGGCCTCCGCCCACGACGACGAGCGCCGCGCCCAGAGCCCCGCGCCGCCGCAAGCCGTAAGAGGCGAGGCTCGCCCCGAGGGTCCCCACCAGGAGCCGCCACGCCGGAGACCAGTTCTCCTGGAGGAGCTCGAAGCGGTGCGACGGGCGCCCCGCGCCCCCCTGGAGGCCGGGTACGTCGCCGGGTTGCTCGTGGACTTCCAGCCGGTTCTCGACGGACCGGACGCCGCGGACCGAGGAGACGCACGACACGAGATCGTCTTCTTCGCGAACGAGGACCGGCCCCGAGAGCGTCACGGCTCCCTCGCGCGCGGCGACCTCGATCGACCCCGGGTGGGACACGACCCGGCCGAGCTTCGAGCGAATCCTCTCTGCGAGGACCTCGTCGGGTACTTCCGCTCCGCGCACCAGCGCGCGCGTCTGTGCCGCCACGCCGACCGCGCGATTGCGCAGGTCTCTGGACGTCGTACCGATCGCGTCGCCCGCCGCGTCGCCGGCCCGGACCGCTTTGTCCCGGAGCAGAGCCCGGCGGCGCTTTCCGCTGCCCGGGTCGAGGAGATACATCAGCCCGGCGCCCGCCAGCAGGCTTCCGGTCCAACTCAACGGTTTCGCCATGGGGAACCTCCTTGGTCGGCGGGATGACCCGTCGGGATCTTCTATCGAAGTTCGCGGCAATATCGGTGCCACAAAGGGTGCGTCGCCGGCATGGACATATACTCCGAACGACCTAGCTCGATGGGACTTACCCCGGGCACTCGTCTTGGACAGTACGAGATCCTCGCCCCGCTCGGCGCTGGGGGAATGGGCGAGGTCTACCGAGCGCGCGACACGCGCCTCGGCCGCGACGTCGCGATCAAGGTCCTCGCGGGGGGCCTGACCTCGGAATCGGGCGGACGCCAGCCCCGGTTCGAGCGGGAAGCGCGGCTGCTCGCCTCCTTGAACCATCCCGGCATCGCCGCGGTTTACGGCCTCGAAGAGGCCGAGGGTATGCCCTTCATCGTCATGGAGCTCGTCCCGGGCGAGACGCTCAGCGAGCGCATCTCGGGAGGAGCGCTTCCGATCCCCGAGGCGCTCGACGTGGCGCGGCAGATCGCGGAGGCGCTGGAAAGCGCGCACGAGCGCGGCGTGGTGCACCGGGACCTCAAGCCGGGAAACGTGAAAGTCACCCCGGAGGGGCGCGTCAAGGTCCTCGACCTGGGTCTGGCCAAGGCATTCGACATGAAGTCCTCCGACGAGATGTCCAAATCGCCGACGATGGTTCTCGAGCAGACCCGCCCCGGCGTGATCCTGGGAACCGCCGAGTTCATGAGCCCCGAGCAGGCGCGCGGTAAGGCGGTGGACAAACGGACGGACATCTGGGCGTTCGGCTGCGTGCTCTACGAGATGCTGACCGGGCGGCGCGCTTTTGCCGGCGAAACGATCTCCGACGTCCTCGCCGCGATCCTCACGGCCGAGCCGGACTGGAATGCGCTGCCGGCCGACACTCCTCCGCGCGTCCGGGAGCTCCTCGCCCGGTGTCTGGAGAAAGCCCCGAACCGAAGGCTGCGCGACATCGGCGAAGCGCGCATCGCGATGGAAGAGGAAGTCGGAATTCACGGGGGCGCTTCATCGGGCTCCGGCTCGCGGTCGATGGCGGGCGCGGCGCCGCGCCGCCGCACCGGTGCGGTGGCGGCGCT
>JBHENW010000184.1:0-14535 GCA_046261875.1 Thermoanaerobaculia bacterium
ACCTACGCGCTGGCACGCCGGCTTCCGGAGCAGCCCTGGAAGGGGGCGGAGGAGTCGGCCGAGCGCGCGGTGCGCCTGCGCGACTTCCCGCGTGCTCAGGCGGAATGGTCCCGGGCCCTGGCGCTCGGGGCGGCGCGGGGCCCGACCCTCTACCGCATGGCCCAGATCGCCCGGGAGCGGGGCTTCCCCGATGAGGCGCGCGGCCTCTTCGAGCAGGCGCTCGCGCAAAGCCCGCCCGCGCCGGGGGCCGCGCGCGAGCTCGCCGCCTACCGGCTCGCCGAGCGGCGCGACCGCGAAGCGCGGGCGCTGCTTGCGCGATACATCGCCGAGGCCGGCCCGGATCCGGAGACCCTGTGGCTGCTTGCCGTCGCCGAATCGAACCTCGGCAACCATGCCGCCGGACTCGAGGCCATGCGGGCGGCTCGGGCGATGCTCGGTGACACGGCGGACGGCGCCGAGCTCGAGGCGCGTGTGCGGGCGAGAGCGGCGGACGCCCGCGGGGCGGTCGAGGCTCTCCGGCGCGTGGAGCCCGGACGGCGCCTGGATCGATCGGCCCTGCGCGCCGATCCCGCGTATCTCTCGATTGCCACGGATCCCGCGTGGATCGCGTTTCTGGCCGAGACGCCGGCGCCGGAGCCGGTCACGTCGGGGGTCGGGAGTCGATAGTCGGGAGTCGACTACCGACTTTCGACCTCCGACTCCCGATGCTTACGGTTGTCGGCGATCGTGCCCCGACCCTCCCCTCCGTAGAACTCGACGAGGGCCCCGACCAGGGACCGGGCGACCTTGTCCCGAAAGCCGCGGGTCACGAGGAGCTGGCGGTCCTCGGGGTTGTTCAGGTTGCAGACCTCGACGAGCACGCGCGCGGGGATGCGGTTGTAACGGAGGATCGCCGGCACCCACTCCCTGCCTCCCCGGATCACGTTGCGGCGGATCGGCTGGAAGGCGTGCAGGGGGACGCTCTGGCGCCGGAACGCAGCGACGATCTTCTCCGCGAAGTCGCGCGAGACGCCCTCCGCGCGCACACGCTCGCGCCGCGAGAAGCTCACCCGGGGGGCTTCCCGGAACTCGCGGCGAGCGGAGTAGATCTCGCCGCTCTTCCCGAAAGAGCCTTTCAGGAACTTCTCACCCGGGATGTAGACCATCGCGCCGCGCACGGCCGGGTGAAGCGAGTCCGCGTGGAGCGAGACGAAGACGGTCCGCTCCTCGGAGCTGCCGTGCTTCTCCGCATGCCGCAGGATGGAGTTGGCGAGGTACCAGCGGAAGTTCACGCCGGTCGTGGAGTCCTCGAGGACGTACGGCGGCGTCGTCATGACCCGGGCGGACCGGGAATGCGCCGGCGGCTCGGGGAGCCTGTCGCCGCAGGGAGCTCCTCCGCGCACGGTCAGGACGACGCGCGCGCGTGTGTGCTTGCGCAGGAGCCGCTCGACCCGGCAGGCCAGATCGTAGACGTAACGCGCCTCCTCGAGCCCGTCTACGAGGGCGCCCGTGTCTCGGCCGCCGTGCCCGGCGTCGAGCACGAACGTGACGCCGGACAGGTCCGCGGCGCGCACCCGGTTGACGAACTGCGCCGCCTCGAGCCGCGCGTGCTCCTCCTCGATGCGCGCGGGGTCGTTGACCGGCCGGAATTCCGCCGCAAGATCCTCGACCGGGATCTTGACCGGGAAGCCGACCGGTATCGCGTGCACGTTGGCGATGCCGCTGCGCCGGGCGATCTCGGCGGCCTTCGCGTTGACGTCCTCGGCGTGGAGGCGACCGGTGAAACGCACGACGACCGCGGAATAGAGGGCCTCGCCGGCCTGAAGACGGTAGATCGCGTAGCGGCCCTGGGCGTCTTCGCCGAAGCGGAGCAGCCCCTCTGCCGGGGGAGCAGGCGCCGCCGCGAGGGCTTGCGACCGGAACGCCGGGGAGAGGACGGCCGCCGGGATCCGCACGGTCTGGCCGACTTCCGTCTGGAGCGAGGCGATGGACCCGGCGGCCCGGATCTGCCGATATTTCGAGCCGTCTCCCGTGAACCACTCGGCGATCCGCCAGAGGCTCTCCGGGTTGCCGGCGAGACCTTCCACGCGGTGGACCCAGCCCGCCGCGTCGGCGCGGTCGCGCGGAAAGAGCGCCTCCATCGCGATCCGCCGGTAGGTCTCCGTGAGCAGCCGGTACGGAATCCGCACGTACGCGTCCCTCCGCAGGAGACGGGCGGCGCCGCCAGCCTGGCCGAAGATCTCCGCTTTCGCCTGCGGACTCTCCGTCAGGCGTTGCACGAACGCGTTGACGCCTTCCCCGGGAAGGGGTCGCGCGGAGAGGAAGACCTCGTCGCCGGCTGCGATCGCGACCCTCACCTCCGGGGAGACCACGACGGTCCTGCGGAAGTCGGGCTCAGCGGCCGCGGCGCCGCCGGGCGCCGCGGAGAGCGCGGCCGCGAAGACGGCGCTCGCCGCGAGGAGTTCCCTAGCGGACGGCCGTCGGCGCATCGTCGGTAAAACCGATCTCCCTCTCGAACGCCCGCGCCGCGCGGAAGAGCAGGTCCTCCCGAAAAAGCGGCGCGATGACCTGGACACCGAGCGGCAGGGCCTGACCGAGCCCGGACGGCACGGAGATGGCCGGGAGACCCGCCAGAGAGGCCGGGACCGTGAAGACGTCGGAAAGGTACATGGTCAGCGGGTCATCCACTTTCTCGCCGATGCGGAAAGCGGGCGCGGGGATGGACGGGCAGACGATGACGTCCGTTTCGCGGAAAGCGCGGGAAAAGTCTTCGGCCAGAAGGGAACGCGCCCGCATCGCCTGGCCGTAATACGCCTCGTAATAGCCGGCCGCGAGGGCGAAGGTCCCGAGCAGGATCCGCCGTTTCACTTCCGGGCCGAAGCCGGCCGTCCGGGTCTCGACGTACATGGACGCGACGTCCCGCTCCCCGAGCCGCGGACCGTATCGGACTCCGTCGTAGCGCGCCAGATTCGAGGACGCCTCGGCGCTGGCGACCACATAGTAGATGGCGATGGCGACGGTCGCCCGCGGAACGGACACCTCCACCACCTGCGCTCCGGCCGCGGCGAACGCCCGGCGGGCCCCCGCGAGGTTCTCGGCGACCTCGGGAGTCAGGCCTTCGGAGAGCGCCTCCTTCAACACGCCGACGCGGAGACCACGCGCGCCCTCCTCGAGAGCGCGCTCCGGATCGCCGACCTCTTCTTCCGCGGAGGTCGAGTCGAGCGGATCGCGGCCCGCCATCACGCGGTAGATCCGGGCGGCGTCCGAGACCGAGCGCGCGATCGGCCCGATCTGGTCGAGCGACGAGCCGAAGGCCACCAGCCCGTACCGCGAGACCCGGCCATAGGTCGGCTTGAAGCCGACCACGCCGCAGCAGGCCGCCGGTTGCCGGATCGAGCCGCCCGTGTCGGAACCGAGGGCCGCAGGGACCAGGCAGGCCGCGACGGCTGCCGCGCTCCCGCCGGAGGATCCTCCCGGTATGCGCGAGAGATCCCACGGGTTTCGCGTCAACTGGTACGCGCTGTTCTCCGTCGAGGAGCCCATGGCAAACTCGTCCAGATTGGTCTTGCCGACGAAGACCGCGCCTGCCGCCCGGAGGCGCTCGACCGCCGTGCAGTCGCCCGGCGGCCGGAAGCCCTGGAGGACCTTCGAGCCGCACGTGACGTGACGGCCGGCGACCCACATGTTGTCCTTGATCGCGAACGGCACGCCGGCCAGAGGGAGCTCTCCCCCCGCCGCGATCCGCTCGTCCACCCCGCGGGCCTCTTCCAGGGCGAGCTCGGGTGAGACTTCGAGAAACGCCCCAAGCCGCTCGTCGACGGCCTCGATGCGGCGCAAAGCTTCCGTGACCGCTTCGACCGCCGAGAGCCGTCCGGTCGCCACGGAGTCTGCCGTGGCCACGGCGCCGGGGGAAGACGGGCTCACCGCGATGCTCCGACGCCGACTCGGCGGCGACGCCCCGGGAGCCCCTTCATTCGGGAGAGCCCACGACGCGGGGCACGGACCCGTAACCGTGCACGAGAACGGGCGCATTGGTCTCGAGCGTCCGGGAGCCGCCGCCCGGCCGGGACGCATCCTCCCGGACGGGCGTCGCCGAGAGCGGCGAAATCTCGGGAAGGTCCTGCCGCGGGATCTCCCGGATCTGGTCGATGTAGCCGACGATCCGAGCCAGCTGCGCCGTCAGCCGGGCGAGCTCGTCTTCCGGAACCCGCAGACGGGCCAGCGCGGCCACCCGGCGGACGACGTCCGGGGTGACCGAGGCGACGGGGTCTTTGGGCATCCGAACGATTGTAAGCCGAGCGGATGGACCGCCGAATGACCAAAAGCAAAAAGCGCGGCCTTCCGAAAAAGTCCCCGCTCGTCGGAAAAGTGCGCAGCCTTCCAAGGCTCGCCGAGATGCGAGCGCTCGACGCGGCAAGCCGCCGTGAAGGGACGTGGGCATGGGCCGTCGGCGGTGCCGTCCGCGATGCCCTGCTCTCCCGGAAACTTATCGACCTCGATGCCACCGTCGCCGATTCATTGGACCGGATCGCGAAGGCTCTCGAGCGGGCGGGACTGGGCCGCCTCGTCCCGCTGTCGGACTCGAACCCCCGGGCGATCCGTCTGGCGGGAAAGCGCACGCTCGACCTCGTCGAAGCCGAGGACGGCTCGCTCGCGAGGGACCTCGCGCGGCGGGACTTCACGGTCAACGCGATGGCGGTCGCGCTCCCTTCCGGCGAGTTGATCGATCCACACGGAGGCGCTGCGGACCTCCGGTCCGGAATGCTGCGGATGCTCTCGGAGAGGAACCTCGAAGAGGATCCGTTGCGCACCTTTCGCGCGGCGCGGTTCATCGCGACCCACGGCCTCGTTCCGGACCGCGAGACCGCGCGGGCGTGCCGCCGCCATGCGGCCGGTGTCGCGAAAGCCGCCCCCGAGCGTGTGGCCGTGGAGCTCCAGCGGATCCTCGAGTCCTCCCGGTCGGCGCCGGCTCTCCGATGGGCAGAGGCGCATGGCCTCATCGAGCCGGCGCTCGCCCCGCCGCGCCCTCCCGGACGCGGCTTCGCACGAGCCCTGGATCCGCTGGATGCTCCCACGATCCGCCGCGTCGCGCCGGGCCGCCGCGTGGTCCTTCGCCTGGCGTCCCTCTCGGCGGCTCTGGGCCTCGAGCCGGGGGAAACGGGCGCCTGGCTGCGACGCCTGCGTTACGGACGGGAGATCGTCGGGCAGGTCGCGCGGCTGCGGGAGCTCGTCGCGGCGGCCGTGCGCGCCTCCCACGACGACGACCGGTGGCGCTGGGTGCGCGAGGCGGGAACGACGTGGGAAGACGCCTTGAGGCTCCTCGTCAGCCGGGAGCCCGCGCGGCGCAAGACCGCGGCGGCCCTCGCGTCCCGGGCCAGGCGGGGCCGGAGGAGCCCGCGGATCCGCGGACGCGACGTGCTCCTGTGGACCGCCATCGAGCCCGGCCCGCGCGTGGGGAGGCTGCTCGCCGAGGCAGAGGTCGAGGTTCTGCGCGGCCGGTTGACCACGCGCGCGCAAGCGAGGGAGTGGCTCAAAAGCCGTGCCGACGACGCGGGCGACCTTCCCCCGGCCGGCTAAGACTCCGCGCTGGTATAATTTCCCCACATTTGAATCTCGCCGAACTGCTCAAATTCACGGCAAAGAAGGAGGCCTCGGACCTCCATCTCAAGCCGATGCGGCCGCCCCTGCTGCGGATCAAGGGGAGGCTCATCCCGCTGAACACCGAGGCCCTCCAGCCCAAGGAGCTCGAGGAGATGCTCCTGGAGATCCTCACCCCCGGGCAAAAAGAGAAGCTCGAGACCAACCAGTCAGTGGACCTCGGCTACGGCCTGACCGGGGTGGCTCGGTTCCGGTGCAACATCTACGTCCAGCGCGGCTCGCTCGCGGCGGCCTTCCGGCGCATCCCCTTCAAGCTCCCCTCGATCGCCGACCTGGGCCTGCCGGAGGTCATCGAGACGTTCGTGCACATCCCGGCGGGCCTCGTCCTCATCACCGGACCGACCGGCTCGGGCAAGTCCACGACGCTCGCCGGCATCGTCCGCTCGGTCATCGAGAAGCGGGCGGTGCACATCGTCACGATCGAGGACCCCATCGAGTACCTCTTCGCCGACGGCAAAGCCGCCGTCTCCCAGCGCGAGATCTCGACGGACACGCCGAGCTTCCCCGAGGCGCTCAAGAACATGATGCGCCAGGATCCGGACGTGATCATGGTCGGCGAGATGCGGGACTGGCAGACGATGCAGACCGTCATGACGGCCGCGGAAACGGGCCATCTTGACATCTCGACCCTCCATACGAACAGCGCCGGCCAGTCGATCGACCGCATCCTGGACTCCTGCCCGAGCGGCCAGCAGCCGCAGGTCCGCTCCCAGCTCTCGCTCGTCCTTCGCGCGATCGTCTCGATGAAGCTCATCGAGAAGTCCGACGGGTCCGGCATGACGCCGGTCATCGAGCTGATGATCAACTCGCCGAAGATCGCCAAGCACATCGAGCTCGGCGAGACGAAGGAGATCCTCGAGGAGATCGAATCCTCCGTCGGGTACTACCGGATGCAGTCGATGAACCAGTCTCTGATCGCGCTGCTCGTCAACGGGCGGATCACTTACGCGCGCGCGATGGAGCTCTCCACGGATCCCGAGGACCTGTCCCTGAAACTGCGCAAGCTGTTCCCCCAGATCGAGGAGGACCAGCGAGGAGGCCTTATGGCGTCGGACAACGACTTCTCCGCCATCCGCGAGCTGATGGACGTCAAGCGGCTCTACGAGGAGCAGGAAGAGAAGTGGAAGCTCCGCCTCTCCGAGAAGGACGAAGAGATCTCCAAGTACGGGTCGGAGCTGCGCGATCAGCGCCGCGCGATCCAGGGGCGGGAGGAGGCCCTGTCGGAGCTCGAGGCGGAGATCGGCCGGCTGAAGATGGAGAACGAGCGCATCCAGAAGGAAGCGCAGGGGAAGATCACGCAGTTGAACGAGCGCATCAAGGAGCTCAACCAGCGCGTGATGCTCGCCGAGGGCGGCGTGCGGGGCGGCGCCGCGGCCGCGCAGGGGTTCTTCAAGAAATAGTCGTTCCCCGGCCCGCCGCGAGGGCGGCGGCCGCCGCCCCGACGGCTCCTCCTGCCACGTCGGCCAGCAGGTCGGCTCCTTCCATCCCCCGCCCGGGAATCCAGAGCTGGTGGATCTCGTCGAGCGTGCCGAAGACCGCCAGCGCGCCGGCGATCGCCAGGACGCGGCCCGCGCCGAATCCGGCCCGGCCCGGCCACCGCATCGCGCGATAGATCAGGAAGCCGAGCACGCCATAAAGCAACAGGTGGGTCAACTTGTCGAGGGCGGGAACGCCGGAGAGGGCGTCGGGGGGTCCGGGCGGGTTGGGCCACGAGCTGGAAGCGAGAACGACGAGGCTCCAGAGGGCCGCCGCCGCCCGCCTCCCCCACGGGTCTCCGGCGCGCATCGCCGCGGCGCGCTCCGAAGAACCGGGCGTCATTGGTTCCTATGCTAAGTCGGAGGCGGGCTCAACCTTCGTTCCGGGGCGAGCGGGCCGCAAGAAAAAGAAAATTCTGGTCCCTCCGTCGCTCTTTTTTCGCCTATTGGAATGACGGGAGAACCAAGGACCACGCGGCGGCGACGAACGGCTGCCGCGGGGCCCGCCCTGCTCGGGCGGGCCGGGAAGGGAGACCGTGAAACACAATTTCCACCTCGCATCGCGAAAGCTCCGGCGCGTGGCTCGGCTCGCGCTCGCAGCCTTCGGCCTGCTGGCGGCGCCCGCATACTCGATCGATCAGGCCCGGGTGACGGCCGGCGTGGACGCGCCGCGACGCGCTACGGCGTGACCGGCCGCGGCGTCATCGTGGCGTTGCTGGACCGCGGAATCGACTGGTCCCACGCGGACTTCCGCAATGAGGACGGCACCACGCGGATCGCCTAGATCTTGGCGGATACGTCGGCCTTCTGAGAGATCTCGAATGAAAAGGGGCGGGGAGAAGAGAACCCCGCCCCTCGAACTCGGAAGAATCGCCGGGGAGTTCCGGCCGTGGCTTCTTGCTCCCCTTCCGCGCGGGCCTGTCCCGCGCGCTAAGAAGTCCCGCGCTTGCTCGGGCCCGTCCTGCTGGGGCCCTTCTTCGGGCCCTGGCGGGGGGCCTTCTCGCGCCGCTCGCCCCGGGCCGGCTTCTCCTTCCGCGGCGGCTTCGCCTCGCGCGGGGTTTCCTCGGCGCCCTCCTCAGAGTCCGCCTTCTGCTTGCGCACCGTCTCGACCCGCCCCCCGGAGGCGCGGCGGGCCCGGTCGGACAGAGACTCCTTCTTCGGGGCGCGATCCTTCGGCTTGAACTGGTAGTCGACGAACTCCAGGATCGCGACCTCCGCGTTGTCCCCGCGCCGCGATCCGAGCCGCAGGATCCGCGTGTACCCCCCCGGACGGTCCACGAAGCGCGGGGCGAGGGTCTCAAACACCCGCTTGACCGCATCGCGGTCGGGGATCCACCGGAGGACCCGGCGCCGCGCGGCCACGTCGTCGCGCTTGGCGGTCGTGATGAGCTTCTCCGCCAGAGGACGCAGCTCCTTCGCCTTCATCAGCGTCGTCTCGATGCGCTCGTGCGTCATCAGCGAGGCGAGCTGGTTGGAGAACATCGCCAGCCGGTGCGAGGTCGTGCGCCGGAGCTTGCGCCCGGCTCGGTTGTGTTGCATGGGCTCCTACTCGGCCTTCGCTTCGGCCGGCTCCAGCTCCATGCCGAGCGAGAGACCCATCGGACGCAGGATGTCGCGGATCTCGTTCAACGACTTGCGGCCGAAATTCTTCGTCTCGAGCATGTCCTTCTCGGTCTTCTGGACGAGGTCCCGGATCGTCCGGATCCCGGCGTTCTTGAGGCAGTTGGCGCTGCGCACGGAGAGCTCGAGCTCGTCCACGGACCGGTTGAGGTACTCGGCCAGGTTTTCCGGCAGCTCGCCCTCCCCCACCCCTTCCAGCGCGGTCTCGTGCTCCGCGTTGACGAAGATCGTCAGGTGGTCGCGCAGGAGCGTGGCCGCCAAGCCGACGGCGTCGGCCGGCGACACCGTGCCGTTGGTCCAGACCTCGAGCACGAGCCGGTCGTAGTCGGTCGCCTGCCCGATGCGGGCCGCCTCGACGTGGTAGTTGCAGCGACGGACGGGGGAGTGGACGGAGTCGATCGGGATGTAGCCGATCCCCATGTCCTCATCGAAGTTCTTGTCGGCCGAGACGTATCCGCGGCCGATCGAGACGCGCATCTCCATCTGGAGGCGTCCGTTCTCCGAGAGGGTCGCGATCGCGGCGTCGGGGTCGAGGATCTCGACCGTCGAGTCGCCCTGCAGATCCGCGGCCGTGACCTTCCCTTTACGCTCCACGTCCAGGGTGATGATCTTCTCCTCGTTCGTGTGCATCTTGATCGGGATCTGCTTGAGGTTGAGGATGATGTCCGTCACGTCCTCGACCACGCCGGGGAGCGAGGAGAACTCGTGCAGTACCCCTTCGATCTTGACCGCCGTGATCGCGGCGCCCTCGATCGAGGAGAGCAGGACCCGGCGCAGCGCATTGCCGACCGTGGTCCCGAAGCCACGCTCGAAGGGCTGGGCGTAAAACCGTCCATAGGTGGCCGAGAGGGTTTCGGTGTCCGCCTCGAGCCGCTTCGGCTTCTGAAAACCTTTCCAGAGAGTCATCGCTTCTCCTTGTCCGTCTACTTGGAATACAGCTCGACGATCAGCTGCTCGGCGATCGGGAGCTTGATCTCTTCCCGCTTGGGAAGCTCGGCCACGCGCCCGGAGAAGGTCTCCGGCGAGAGGTCGAGCCAGGCCGGCACGCCGCGCGCTCGCGCGGTCTCGACCGACGCCTTGATCTGCTGGTTGACGCGGCTCTTCTCCTTGATGGCGACGACCTCGCCCTTGGAGACCCGATACGACGGGATCGACACTTTCTTTCCGTTGATCGTGACATGCCCGTGGCGGACGAGCTGACGCGCCTGGGCCCTCGATGCCGCGAAGCCGAGGGAGTACACGACGTTGTCCAGCCGGCGCTCCAGCTCCTCGAGCAGGTTGGCGCCCGTGATGCCCTTGCGCCGCTCCGCGCGCTGGAACGTGGACCGGAACTGGCTCTCGAGGAGCCCGTAGATCCGTTTGACCTTCTGCTTCTCGCGCAACTGGATGCCGTAACCGAGCAGCTTGCTGCGCCGGCGGCCGTGCTGGCCGGGCGGGTAGTTGCGCCGCTCGATCGAGCACTTGTCCTTGAAGCAGCGGTCCCCCTTGAGGAAGAGCTTCATGCCCTCCCGCCGGCAGAGCCGGCAAACCGCTTCCGTGTGACGTGCCAAAAGACGAACCTCCGCGACCCCCGCGTTTGTTTACGTCCTTCCTCCCGGCTTGGGGATCGCTGAGCCGGTTTACGGACGGGAGTCGAAAGTCGAGAGTCGAAAGTCGACTCCCGATTCCCGACTTTCGACTACCGATCTATACCCTTCTCCTCTTCCTCGGCCGACATCCATTGTGCGGAATCGGCGTCGTGTCCTTGATCGACTTGATGTCGAGCCCGTTGGCCTGGAGCGCCCGGATGGCCGACTCGCGGCCGGCGCCGGGTCCGGTCACCCGCACGTCCACGGAGCGGACGCCGTGCTCCTTGGCGGACTCGGCGCAGTTGGCCGCGGCGAGCTGCGCCGCGAAGGGAGTGCCCTTGCGCGAGCCCTTGAAGCCGATCCGGCCCGCCGAGGACCACGCGAGGATCCCGCCGTCCTGGTCGGCGATCGAGATGATCGTGTTGTTGAAGGACGCCTGCACGGTCGCCACCGCGTGCGGGATGTTCTTCTTCTCGCGTTTGCCCGCGCGGGGCTTCTTCCCTTTTTTGCCTGCCGGCTTTTCAGGCGTCGCGCTGGCGGGAGTCTGTTCTGCCATGTTTACTTCCTAGCTTCCATTACTTCTTGGTCGCCTTCTTCTTGCCCGCGATCGTCTGCTTGCGCGGCCCCTTGCGGGTCCGGGCGTTCGTGTGGGTCCGCTGGCCGCGCACCGGGAGGTTGCGCCGGTGGCGCAGGCCGCGGTAGCACCCGATGTCCATCAGACGCTTGATGTCCATGGAGACGTCCTTGCGCAGGTCGCCCTCCACCTTCACGTCGTCCGTGATCACCTTGCGGATCCGCACGACCTCCTCTTCGGACAGGTCCTTGACCCGCGTGTCGGGCCGGACGTCGGCGCGCTCGAGGATGAAGTTCGCCTTCGGCCGGCCGATGCCGAAGATGTAGGTCAGGCCGATCTCCACGCGCTTGTTGACCGGCAGGTCGACTCCAGCGATTCGTGCCATGTCAGTCCCTCAGCCTCTCCAGGGCTTCAGCCCTGCCTCTGTTTGTGCTTGGGAATCGCGCAGATGACCCGCACGACGCCCTTGCGGTGCACGATCTTGCATTTCACGCAGATCTTTTTCACGGATGCTCTAACTTTCATGATCGACCACCCACCCGCCTCACTTGTACCTGTAAATGATCCGGCCCCGGGAAAGGTCGTAGGGCGAAAGCTCGACCAACACCTTGTCCCCCGGCAGGATGCGTATGAAGTTCTTGCGCATCTTTCCGGAGATGTGGGCCAGGACCTGGTGCTTGTTTTCCAACTCCACTTTGAACATCGCGTTGGGCAGTGGCTCGACGACGGTGGCCATCACCTCGATCGCTTCTTCCTTGCTCATGCGCCCACGGCCGCCTGCAGGGCGGCGACCCGCCCGGTCCCCAGAATGACGGCGCCTTCCGGGAGCAGCGCCACGGTGTACTCGAAATGAGCCGACGCGCTCCCGTCGGCCGTCCGGACCGTCCACCCGTCGCCGTCCACCTTCACGCGGGGCCCGCCGAGGTTGAACATCGGCTCGATCGCGATCACCATCCCGGCCTTGAGCGGGCTGCCCCGTCCGGCCGGGCCGTAGTTGGGGATCTGCGGCTCCTCGTGGAGAGCCGTCCCGACGCCGTGTCCGACGAAGTCCCGCACGACGCCGTACCCGTGCGTGAAGGCCAGCGCTTCGATGGCCGCCCCGATGTCGGAAACGCGCCCGCCGGGCCGGGCGGCCGCGATTCCCGCCTCGAGCGCCTCCCGGGTGATCCGGAGGAGCCGGACCCGTTGGGAATCGATGCGCCCCACCGGGAGCGTGCGCGCCGCGTCGCCGTAGTAGCCCTCGACGATGGCGCCGCAATCCACCCCGACGACGTCCCCCTCCTTCAAAGAGCGGTTGCCGGGGATGCCGTGGACGACCTCGTCGTTGACCGACGTGCAGAGCGTCCGAGGAAACCCGCGGTAGCCCAGAAAGGCCGGCCGGGCGCCTCGCCGCCGGATCTCCTCTTCGGCGATCCGGTCGAGCTCGAGCGTGGTGACTCCCGGCCGCACGGCCTTCTCGACGACCTCGAGCGTTTCCAACACCACGCGGGAGGCTTCTTCGAGCTTTCGCAGCTCCGCGTGACTGCGCAGCGTGATCATGCAACTCCGTGGGCGAGCGGAAGCGCTCCGGCGACCCGCGCCGCGATCTCGCGGATCGTGCCGACCCCGTCCACCTCGGCGAACAGTCCCCGCTGGCGGTAATAGCCAACCAGGGGGCTCGTCTTTTCCCGATAGACTCGGATCCGCTCCCGGACCGTATCGGCCCGGTCATCCGCGCGCCCCTCCGCCCGGGACCGCTCGAGCAGCCGGGCCTCCAGGACGTCTTCCGGGACGGAAAAGTTGATAACCGCCGTGATGGGCGCGGCATTTCCGAGAATGCCGGCCAGGGATTCCGCCTGCTGGATCGTCCGGGGAAAGCCGTCCAGGATGAAGCCCTCCGCGGCGTCGGGGCGCTGGATCCGCTCCCGGACGAGCTCGGTCATGACCGGATCGGGAACCAGCTCCCCCCGCTCCATGATCGCGCGGGCCTGGCAGCCCAGCGGGGTCCCCTCGCTCACGGCGGTCCGGAGCATCTCTCCCGTCGAGATGGCCGGCACCTGGAGCCTCTCGGACAGGAGCTTTGCCTGCGTGCCCTTCCCGCTGCCGGGGGGGCCGAGGAAGATGACGCGCATCAGCCCCGGCGCCCGCGGATCCGGCTCTTCTTGAGGAAGCCGGAGTAGTGGTGCTCGACGAGCTTGGACTCGACCTGCTGGACGAGGTCCATGGCCACGCCGACCACGATCAACAGCGAGGTCCCCCCGAAGTAGAAGTTGAAGCCGAAGCCTTCCGTGAAGAAGGCCGGCAGGACGTTCTCGAGCGCTGGACCGATGCCGGGGAGCGTCTGGACCTTGAAGCCGCTCGTGAGGAAGTCGGGGAGGAGGGCCACGAAGGTCAGGTAGGCGGCTCCGATGATCGTCAGTCGGGAAAGGACGGTGTCGATGTAGTCCGCGGTCTTCTTGCCCGGTCGGATGCCGGGGATGAACCCGCCGTACTTGCGCATGTTGTCCGCAGTGTCCGTCGGGTTGAATACGATGGACGTGTAGAAGTAGCAGAAGAAGAGGATCCCCGCCGCGTAGAGCAGGACGTAGAGCGGGTACCCCATGGAGAGCGCGGTCGCCACGTTCTGCATCCAGACGCCGACCGGCAGCCCGAAGAGGCTCGCCTCGGGCCCGACGATCTGGGCCAGGTACGCCGGCAACTGCAGGATCGAGATCGCGAAAATGATCGGGATGACGCCGCCCGTGTTCACGCGGAGCGGCAGGTAGGTGTTCTGCCCGCCGTAGACCCGCCGCCCGACCACTCGCTTGGCGTACTGAACGGGGATGCGCCTCTGGGCGCGTTCCACGAAGACGATGAGCGCCACGATGGCGACCATGAAGACGAGGACCGCGAGCAGCGTCAGGATGTTGAGGTTGCCCTGCTGGATCTGGCGAAACAGGCCGAAGATCGCGGAAGGCAGGGCCACCACGATCCCGGCGAAAATGATGAGCGAGATCCCGTTGCCGACCCCACGCTCGGTGATCTGCTCGCCCAGCCACATGATGAAGATGGTCCCGGTCGTCAGCGTGAGGATCGTCATGAGGCGGAAGCCCCAGCCGGGGTTCGGAACGAGCGGCGCGCCGCCGGGGGCGGCCTGCTTCTCCAGCCACAGCGTGATCCCGCTCGCCTGGACCAACGAGAGCAGCACCGTTCCGTAGCGCGTGTACTGCGTGATCTTCTTGCGCCCCATCTCCCCTTCCTTGGAGAGCTTTTCGAGATAGGGCCAGACGACGGTGAGCAGCTGCAAGATGATCGACGCCGAGATGTACGGCATGATCCCGAGCGCGAAGACCGAGAGGCGGCGCAGCGCGCCGCCCGAGAAGATGTCGAGAAAGCCGAAGAGCGAACCGGCGCTCGCGCGGAAGAACTCGTCGATGGCGTTGGGGTCCACGCCCGGGGTCGGCACGTGCGCCCCGAGGCGATAGACGGCGAGCACCAGGAACGTGAACAGGACCCGCTTGCGCAGGTCCGGCACGCTGAAGATGTTCGCGAAGCTCTGAAGCGCGCTCAACGGGGCAGGACCTCGCACCGCCCCCCGGCCGCTTCGATGCGCGAACGCGCGGAGGCGGAAAACTTGTGGGCGGAGACCTGGAGAGGCTTGGAGAGCTCGCCGTCTCCGAGGATCTTGACGGGCCGGCGGGAG
>JBHENW010000185.1:0-24480 GCA_046261875.1 Thermoanaerobaculia bacterium
TTCCCTACGAGGCGAGCCACTACGACGTGGAGGTCGATGCGGACCCTTCCCGAGCGGAGCTGCGAGGCCGCACGGTCGTGGCGATTCGGTCTCTCGAGAAAATGGAGACCGCCAGCCTGCGTCTCGACGGCAACCTGCAGGTGGAGAGCGTTCGCAGCTCGGTCTCGGGCTCCCATCAGTTTCTGCAGCAGAAGGGTCGCGACACGCTCCTGGTCCGCTTCCAGCCGCCCCTCGAGCCGGGAAGTCGAGCGGCGCTGGAGGTTCGCTATGGAGGGGTGCTCGAGCCTCAGGGTCTGGCCGCCGTTCCGGGCGAGCCGCAGGATGCTGCCCGCGCCGGGCGCCGCGATTCCGGCCACCGCGGGACCCTCCTCTACAGCAACCGGGTCTACTGGTTCCCTCAGTCGCCGGTTCGGAATCATACGACGGCGACCCTGACCGTAACCGTGCCTGCCGGCTATACGGCGCTCGCCTCGGGAGCGCTGGAAGCTATGGCGCGTGACGCCACCGACGGATCCCGTAAACTTCTCTTTCGGACCGAGACGCCGATCCGCTACCTGTCGCTGTTGATCGGACGACTCGATCCCGTCGAGATAACGGTCTCCGGCGCGCCCGTGCCCGTCGATGCGGTCTCGGTCCCGGCCCGGGCGCGTCGGGCCCGAGCCCTGTTCGCCGAGACGGGTCCGATCCTGCGTTTCTTCTCCTCGCTGATCGGGGAAGTGCCCTACCCGCGTCTGACGCTCGCTTTCCTCGACACGATGCGTCCCGCGGCGCACAGTCCCGCCTATCTGGCCCTCTTCGGAGAGCCTGCCGGATGGATCCCGGCGTCAGCGGGCGACAGCCCGACGCATTTCTCGCGCCAGCCGGTCTTCCACGTCGCCCACGAGATCGCGCACCAGTGGTGGGGCCAGGCGGTGGGATGGCGCAACTATCGCGACCAGTGGCTGAGCGAAGCCCTGGCGCAGTACTTCGCCGCCCTCTACGTCCGAGACTCGCGCGGTGAGGACGTTTTCCGAGACGTGCTCGCCTGGATGCACCGTTGGGTGCTCGAGGGCTCAGGGAAAGGTCCCGTCAGCCTCGGTTTCCGTGTCGGGCAGGTTACCTCCTGTGAGTACTGTTTTGCGGCGGTCGTGTACAACCGCGGCGCCTTCGTCCTTCACATGCTGCGGAAACTGCTCGGTGACGACGCGTTTTTCCGAGGGCTGCGTCTCTACTACGGACGCTGGAGATTTCTCCGGGCCGGGACGGACGATCTCCGCGCCGCCCTCGAGGAGTCCTCGGGTCGGAACCTCCAACGCTTCTTCGAGCAGTGGATTCGCGACGACAAGACGCCGGAGCTTCTCTGGTCGGTTCGCCGCCTCGGCGGGCCGGGCCAGCCGCAGGTGTCCCTTCGCGTGGAGCAACGGCCTGAAGCCTTCGAGCTGCCTGTCGCGGTCACGATCGAGTACGACGACCGTCCACCGTCGCGGCGTTTCCTCCACGTCCAGCGGTCCCGAGAGGAGTTCTCGTTCGAGCTGGAAGGACGCCTGCGCCGGATACGCCTCAACGAGACCTTCGATGCCCTTTGTCGATTACGGGAGGTGAAGCCATGAAATCTGAAGAGATCCGAAGCCTCTACGACTACAACCGGTGGGCCAACCGGCGCATCCTCGGCGCCGCCGCGGGGCTGCCGCCGGCGCGGTTTCTGGAGGACCGGAGCAGCAGCTTCGGTTCCCTTCGCGACACCCTGGTTCACATCCTCGGCGCCGAGTGGGTCTGGCTGCGGCGGTGGGACGGCGAGTCCCCGCCGGCGTATCCCGACGCCGGGGATTTCCCGACGGTGGAAGCGCTCACGAGCCGCTGGAAAGAGCTGGAGCGCGGCCAGTCGTCTTTCTTCGACCGGTTGAGCGACGGCGCCCTCGACCGCGTCGTGGCGTACACGAACGCCGCCGGGGAACGGTGGCGATACCCTTTGCGCCAGATGCTCCAGCACGTCGTCAACCACTCGACGTATCACCGCGGGCAGGCGGTGACGCTGCTGCGGCAGCTCGGCCGCACCCCTCCGGGGACCGATCTGCTGCTCTATTTAGACGAGACGACCGACACCCGCGCCTGAGGCCTGCGAGTCACTCGCGGCCGCGGGACCGTTTCTCGGTGCGCTCGAGGAGGAACCGTCCCGGCGAATCGCCCTCGGGGTGCCGGAGGGCCTCCATCGTGTACCGCCAGCCGTCGATCGAACCCCCCGGGCCCCGATGGAGCGCGGGCTGCCACTCGCCCTCGACCTCCCCCTCGTACCGCATCACCGAGGTTCCGGAGGCGTGGACCTCGCCGGAGCTGCAGGGCCGCGAGTCGCAGCCGGGCGCGCAGAAAAAGCCGGCGCGCATCCCGGTGCCGTCGATGTCGAACCGGTTCAGCGGGAGGCGGCACTCGTTCTGGCCGGAGACGAACCGCAGCGCGGTGAAGGACCCGTTGCCGACGTTGACTCGCCACAGGCCGGGGACCCGTGGATCGCCGGAGTGGTGGAAAAGGCCGTACACGTAGCCGTCCCAGTGGACGAGGTCCTGGACCCACATCGTCACAGCGTCCGGAAAGGAGACCTCGATGACCGGGGGGGGCGGAGGGCGGCGGGGCCCGGTGACCGTCGCGCGGCACGCGAAAAGGATCGCAGCCGCCAGCGCGAACACCGTGCTCCACCGGACGCGTTTCCTTCCTGAGGGTCTCGTCAACGCGGCGGCTCCTCCCCCGGCGGGAATCATTGCAAGAGGCGCGCTAGAGCGGAAGCGGACGGCAGCGGCCTTCCGAAGGCGCGGCCGCCGTGGCCCGGCCCGCGAAGCGCCCGGCCGGGCCTTTTCGCCGTCAGTTGACCTCCATCGAGGACGAGGACGCCGTTCACGGCCACCCACCGGATACCCTCGCTGTAACGGTTGGGACTCTCGAAAGTCGCCAGGTCGCGCACGGTTCCCGGGTCGAAGACCGTGATGTCGGCGAAGAACCCGGCTTTCAGCAGCCCGCGTCCCTCCAGGCCGGCCGAAGCAGCCGGGAAGGACGTCATCTTCCGAATCGCCTCTTCCAGCCGGAGGACCTTTTCATCGCGGACGTAGTGGCCGAGGATCCGGGCGGCCGAGCCCCATCCCCGCGGATGCGATCCCTCCCTGGAGAGGATCCCGTCCGTCGCCTTGGCCGGGGAATCCGTGCAGAACGCGACGAGCGGATGCGCGAGCGCGGCGCGCACGTCCTTTTCGTCCATGATCGAGAGGATGCACGAGGTGTTGGCCCGGTCGGCGAGGACGATGTCGATGAGCGCATCGCGGGGATCCTTCTTTTCCTCCGCGGCGATCGCCGCGATGGTCTTGCCCTCGTACCGCTTGAGCGAGTCCGAGAGGACCGAGGCGACCATCACGCCTTCGGCCCCCCCGGCTCCCAGGTACTGGTTCTCCCAGTCCGTGGAAGCCGATGCCAGGTCCGCTTTGGCGCGCTCGCGGGTCGCGGGATCGGCCAGGCGTTTCAAGAGCGGCTCGCGTCCTCCTTCCCGCACCCAGGGCGGAAGACAGGCGTCGAGGTTGTTCGAGGCCCGGTTGTAGGGATACTGGTTCGCGCTGACGTCGATGCCGCGGGCGCGCGCGGCCTCGATCTGCTCGAGGATCTCCGGCATCCGGCCCCAGTTCGGCTTGTAAGCCGTCTTCAAGTGCCAGATCTGCGTCCGGATGCCCGCCTCCTGCGCGATCCGGAACGCTTCCGCCATGGAAGAGTCGATGCGAGCGGACTCGGATCGCTGGTGCGTGAAGTACGCGCCGCCGTGTCGCGCCGCCGCCCGCGCGAGCGCGATCAGCTCTTCCGTCGAGGCGTAGATGTTGGGGATGTACTGCAGGGAGGAGGAGACGCCCAAAGCGCCGTCGCGCATGGCCTGCTCGACGAGCCCCTCCATCCGGCGCAGCTCCGCCGGCCCGGCCGGCCGGTTCTCTTTGCCCATGACGAGGTCGCGCACGCCGCCGGATCCGACGAACGTCGCGAGGTTGATCGCCGTGCCGCGCCGCTCGAGCGCGGCGAAGTACTGGGCGAGGGTCGTCCAGTCCGGCACGACGCCGTACTTGGCGTAGTACTCCTTGTCTTCCGCGATCATCCGGGCGTCGAGGGGCGCGATCGAGACGCCTTCTCCCGTCACCTCCGTCGTGATCCCCTGCGTCACCTTGGAGGCCGCGCGGCCGTCGACGAGGACGTTGTACTCGGACTGTCCGAGCAGGTCGATGAAGCCCGGCGCGACGACGAGCCCGCGGGCGTCGATGCGCCGCTTCGCGGCGGCGCCCGTCAGCTTTCCGACGGCGGCGATCCGGTTGCCCCGCACCGCGACGTCCCCCTCGAACCAGGGGGCCCCCGTGCCGTCCACCACGCGGCCGCCTTCGAACAGGAGATCAAAGGGCGCGGTCCGGGGCGCGGGCGCTGCGGCGAGCGCCGCCACCCCGGCGAGCGATCCGAGAAGAGAGATTTTCCTCATGGATCGAGTTTAGCCCGCCCTTATGATTCGGAAACCTTTCGCGAGGAGGAGACATGACCCTGGACCGGCGTTCCCTGCTGGGCGGCGCGGCCGCCGCCGCTGTCGCGACCGCGAGTCACGCATCCCAAGCCGCGCCGTCCGCCCCCACGGGCGCGCGATCGGCGGCGCTTTTTCTCAAGGAGAACGATGGCCTGGAGGCCTCGCGCTTGGACCGCCTTCCACTGGACTGGCACAAGGGGCGCGTCCGGGCGCTGCAGGCGCACCTCCAGCAGGAGGGCTTCGCCGGCGCGCTCTTGTCGGACCGCTGGAACCTGATCTACTTCACGGGACTCTTCCACTCCACGACCGAGCGTCCGTTCCTCGTGTACCTGCCGGCGGACCGCATGGCGGCGATCTGGTTTCATCCCAGCCTCGACAGGGACCTCGTCGCGAGCTGGTGGTCCACCGAAGCGGAGTCCTACTTCGACTTCCTCCACGCAGACGGCGCCTTCCCGCACGAAGGAAAAGTGCAGCAGGGCCGGACCGTGGACCTCTTCGAGTGGACGATGCGCGGCCTGAAGAAACGGGGACTCGAGGGCAAGCGGATCGCGGCGGACCGCGAGCTCTCCGGCCGCCAGCAGGAAACCGTCCGGAAAGTCTTCACCAAGGAGACGAAGTTCGACTCGATCGCCGACCGCTGCGAAAAGATGCGCGCCGTCAAGACGCCGGAGGAGCTCGCGCTCTGGCGCCGTGCCTATCGTGTCTTCGACGAGACCCACGCTTTCGCGCGCGATCTCCTCCTCGAGAAGGGGACGGACCTGACGGATTACGCGCTCGGCCATGCGGCGGAGGAGTTCGGGATGAATCTCCTCATGAAGGAGATCAAGCGCGACGGGGCGCCCCACACCGCGGTCGGGATCTCGCTCGGGGTGGGCGTGCGGAGCGGCCGCGGAACCGCGTACCCGCACCCCAACCAGTTCCACCACAACCGCATCCAGAAGGGCCACGCGCTCCAGATCGCCGGCGGCGTGCGCATCGGGGGATGCGGGGGAGAGCTGTATCGCGCGTACCTCATCGAGCCCTCGAACGACCACCGCAAGAAGCTCTGGACGGTCTCGCGGGACTGTTGCCTGATGCAGAAAGACCTTTCGCGCGAAGGGATCGCCTGCTCGACGGTGGCGTACCAGATCCACAAGCACCAGGTGAAAGAGGGCGTCGCGAAGTACGTCTACCACCGCCCGGCGCACGGCATGGGGACGGAGGGACACCAGATCCCCTACCTGGCGCTCGGCGATTACACGATGCTCGAGCCCGGCATGATCTTCTCCGTCGAGCCCGGCCTCTACGATCCCGACAACGGCTTCGGCGTGAACTTCAGCGACGGTTTCGTCGTCCGACCCGGAGAGCAGCCATCGCTCCAGATGTCTCGCCTTCCCTGGTCCGAGGAGTGGTGCCTGATCAGGCTGTGAGGTCGCGGGGCCCGGGATCGGCTGAACCGGGGGGGGTTCCACAGCCCTAATTCTCCGGGTGACCTCTATCCCCGGGGCCGCGGTGGACCCGCTGCGCGTTCTCATCGTCTCCGACGACCCGCTCGTCCGGGAAGGTCTCTCGGCTCTCGTCGCACGGGAAGCCAGCCTCATCGAAGCGGGCCAGTGCACCAGCGAGGCCGCGCACCGCGCGGCGCAAAGCGCGCGGGCAAACGTCCTGCTCTGGGACGTCGGTGAGAGCGGCGGGGGCTCCATGTCCGAAGAGATCCGGCTTCCTCCGGTCCTCGCGCTCGTTTCCGGGGCGCCCCAGGCTTCCGAAATGCTCGCGCTGGGCGCGCGCGGCTGCGTGTCGCGGGATACCGAGTCGGGCCGCCTCGCGGCAGCCCTGCGAGCGGTCGTTTCGGGCCTGCGCGTCCTGGACGAATCCCTCGCCGGGACCCTGCTCCACCTGTCTCCTTTCGACGCGGACGCCGCCGTCGAGCCGCTGACTCCGCGGGAGCAGGAGGTGCTCGGCCTGCTCTCCCTGGGCCTCACGAACAAGGCCATAGCCGGCCGGCTCGCAATCAGCGAGCACACGGCGAAGTTCCACGTCAATGCGTTGATCGCGAAGCTCGGCGTGGAGGACCCGCACGGAAGCCGTCGTCAAGGCGGCCCGGCTCGGCCTCGTCGTCCTCTGAGGATCCCCGCGCCCCGCCTGATCGGGTAGGCGCGGCCTGCCCATCCGGCGGATGCGCGGACAACCGCCGGCGGCTTACCGTCGGAACGCTTCGGAAGGCGGCGAAGGAGGACCCATGGTAAGCGCAACGGAACTGTCGCACGAGCTGTCCGGGCTCGTCGAGCGACTCGCGGATTCGGTAGTGCGGGTGAGCGGGAAGCGGCGGTTTTCTCCCAGCGGCATCTTCTGGACCCAGGACATCGTCGTCACGGCGAATCACAGCGTGGAGCGCGACGACGAGGTCGAGGTTCATCCCGCCGGCGCCGGCCCGATCGCGGCGCGCGTGATCGGCCGGGATCCGGCGACGGATCTCGCCGCTCTGCGCCTGTCGTCTCCCCGGGGCGAAGCGTCCGCCCCCTGGCAGACGGAGGCCGGCGTTCCCGCCGCCGGCCACATCGTGCTCGGCCTCGCGCGTCCGGGCCGGAGCGCCCGGGCGAGCCTGGGCATCGTGAGCCGCGTGGCCGACGCCTGGCGCACACCGCTCGGCGGCCGGATGGATTCCTTTCTCGAAACCGACCTGGCAATGCATCCGGGCTTTTCCGGCAGCGCCCTCGTCGATCTGCAGGGGCGGATCGTCGGATTGAACACCTCGGGCATTCTGCGAGGCGTCAGCCTCGCCGTCCCGGCGGCGACGGTGCGCCGTATCGTCGAGTCGCTCCGGGCGCGCGGCGCGGTGAAGAAGGGATATCTGGGCATCGGCACGTACGGCGTGCGGCTTCCGGCGGCCCTCGAGGCGGCGGCGTGCCAGAGTTACGGGTTGATCGTCCTGTCCGTCCAGCCGGACAGTCCGGCGGAGCGGGGAGGCGTGATCCTGGGGGACGTCCTCGTGTCGCTGGGGGGCGCCCGCGTCCAGAGCGTGGCGGACCTGGTTCCGCTGCTGGATGAAGAGCGCGTCGGCGAGGAAATGCCCCTCGAGGTCCTGCGGGGGGGGGACTTGCGGAGCCTGCAGATCGCCGTCGGCGACCGCGCTTCCCTCTAGGAGGTCTCCGGGCCGGGCTCCGCCTCCGGCGTGGCCAGGAGCGTCACCGTGGGATTCCGGACGGGGTCGTTGAACACGTCCAGGGCGGCGAAGACGATGCCCTCGTGGAAGAACGTCCGGCCGGACGCCGGCGCATCCAGCGTGAGGAGGCCCTCCCCCGGGGCGTCGAAAGCGCCGGGAAGCTCGTTTCCTTGAGGAGATGGTCGCCGTAGAGGGCGACGCGCTGGAGGCTCTCGGTGCTGGCCGGGGAATCTCCGTCGGAGATCGACTACACCCGCCGGCTCTCCCCGACGTCCTGAAAGCCGCTCAGGCGGAGCACGACATCAGTGTTAGGGCATGCGATGGGGAGGGGACGGGTTCGCTTTACCCGGGGCGTTCGTAGAATCCTCGCCCGTGGCATCCCGCTTGCGCGACAGGGAAGCGGCGTGACGGACTGGACCGGCCTGGACGTCTGGACGATGGGCATCCTGGGAGGCTTCCTGCTGACGATGCCTCTTTATCGGGTCGTGCGCGGCCGGAGGGTGCTCGATCCCGACCTTCCCCATCGGCCGCGATCGGTCCTGCTGGGGAGCTGGCTGAAGGAGTGGCTCCTCTGGGTGATCTCACCCGTCGAACGCGCGGCCGTGCGCCGCGGCATCGCACCGGAGGTCTTCAACTACGTGGGCCTCATTCTGAGCGCGGGTGCAGGGGCCGCGCTCGCCGCCGGATTCCTGCCGCTTGGCGCGCTCCTCTACCTTCTGTGCGGCGCCGCCGACGTTCTCGACGGGCGGATCGCGCGCGCGCGGGGCGTGTCCTCCGAGTATGGAGCGTTCCTGGACTCGACGCTCGACCGTTTCGCGGAGACCTTCGTGTTCCTCGGCCTGGCCTGGTACTTCAGGTCCTGGCCGGCCGCGGGCCTCTTCTGCCTGCTGGCCCTGGCCGGGTCCCTTCTCGTCAGCTACACGAGGGCGCGCGGGCAGGGGGTCGGAGTGGACTTCAACAAAGGGATCATGCAGCGCGCGGAGCGAATCGTGCTGCTCTCCGCCGCGGCGCTCTTCGACGGCATGGTGACGGCCTGGCTCGAGTGGGCCCGCGGCACGCTGATGGCGGTTACCGTTCTCCTGATCGGGGTGGGCTCCATGGTGACGGCCGTGTATCGGACCACGGCGATCGGCCGCCGCTTGAGGGGCTGAGCGAGGGGGTTAGAGCCGAAGCGGTGCGGGCCGGTCGAGGCGCCGCGCGCCTCCATCCGGGCGTGAGTGGAGGTCCCGGGCGACTTTCAGGAGCGAGCGGCAGATCGCCAGAGCGCGTGTCGGACCGCTCGCGCGGATCGGCTGGATCGATACGAGCAATGGCTGGGACTCTTCGATCCATCCGACGGACCAGCCTCCATAGACCTCGCGCTTCTCGAAGTGCCACCACCCGCGCTCGCGGGAGAAGCGGGTCGCCAGGGCGACGGCCGTCGCATCTTGGGTCGAGTAGCGCGGCACTTCGCCGGCCGGCTCGACACCCAGCACCTGGCGCTCGATCTCCCGGTCCAGCGCCGGCCCCGCCTCCATCTCGGCATTCTTCTCTTCCGCGCGCCGGAGGAAACGCATCACGCCGGCCACCTCTTCATCACGTGAAAGTCAGTGCACGCGCACGCGCATGAGCCCGCGCAGCAAGGTTCGCCGGAGCGGCCCGGAGAATGGAGGCGGCTGGGATGCCCGCAACCCGCGCACGTCCTATCGCCGAAGGTTCGCGACACTCCGGATGCCGGGGCGGGGTCGTCACATCGGGTGGGAGGCGGTTGCGATCCAGCCCCGGGACCGGACATCGCGCGGATGCCGGCATCCGTTCCCGTCACGCTCCCAGCCGCCTCCCGCCCCATGCCGCGACCCCGCCCCGGAATGGCCGTCCCGTCGGCCGGGTACTCCCCGGTCTCGGGCGAGAGATGTCCAACATTCATTCTCGTCAAGCTTTTCGTCACTTTCTCGTTTGTTCAGAGGATAGCGGACGCGCGCGGAATCGGAATGGCCCGCTGGTGCGTACCCGTGGCACTAGGGTGCCGGTGCGATCGCGCCTGAAGCTCGGCGGGGGACCCTGCGGCCCCCCCTAGGGGCTTTCGGGAAGGGAGAAGAGACTGAGGCTCGCGCAGCGGACCAGGCGAGCGATCGAGGCCGCTATTGCCGAGTCGCTCGCCGGTGCGTCAGCAGTCCCACGCCAGCGGAGCCGACGGCCTACGGTCTGACGATGCGGTGATTGACGGCGAACATCGCCAGCTCCAGCCGGCTCGATACGCCGAGCTTGTCGAAGATGTGCGTGAGGTGATGCTTGACCGTGTCTTCGGAGAGCGAAAACTTCTGGGCGATGTCACGGTTGGTGTACCCCGCCACGATCGTGGACACGATCTCCAGCTCGCGGCGCGTCAGGCCGAAGTTCTTGTCCGGCTTCTCGCCTCCGGACGCCACCAGGCCGCGCAGGGCGGCGACGAGGTCGGACACTTTTTCGCGGCCGACCCAGTACTGCCCCGCCATGACGGTGCGAATCCCCTTGAAGAGGAGCTGGGTCGCCGACTCCTTCAGGACCACACCGCGGGCGCCCATCTGGAGCGCCTCGATGATCTGCTCCTTCTCGATGGCGGCGGCCAGGAGGATCGTTCGGACCGAGGCGGCGGAGTCCGAAAGCTCCCGCAAGACTTCCAGGCCGGGCAGGCGCGGCATGGAAAGGTCGAGCAGCAGCACGTCCGGCTGAACGTCCCGAACCAGCTTGACGGCTTCGCGGCCATCGGCCGCCTGGCCCACGACCTGAAAGTCCGGTTCGGTCTCCAGGAGCCGGCGCAGGCCGTCCCGGACGATGGGGTGGTCGTCGGCGATCAGGATGCGGATGGGCTCAGTTTTTTCCGACATGGCTCCTCGGCAAAGTGATTTCCAATCTCGCGCCGCGGCCCGTCGCGGACTCGATCGTCAGCTGCCCGCCGACGGACCGGACGCGCTCCTTGATGATGACCGGGCCCTTGCGGGCGGCGTCGAGCTCCGCCTGCGAGTACCGGCCGCTGAAATCGAACCCACGCCCGTCGTCGTCGATGACGAGCTTCCAGGTCCCGTTGGGGGCGCCAAAGCGGACGACGACGTTGCGCGCCCCGCTGTGCTTGCGCACGTTGACGAGAGCCTCCTGCGCGACGCGGGCCAGCTCCTGGCAGACGCGCGGCGGCAGGTTGACCTCGCGCAGGTCGGACACGAAGCTGGCCGTGATTCCCGTCTCGCGCCAGAACCGGTCCACGGACTCTGCCAGGAAATCGAGCAGGTGCTGGGGGGAGAGGTCGAGCGGCTTCATCTGCTGCATGAGCTCGCGCAGGTTCAGAACTTCCTGGCGCAGGAGCCCCTGGATGCGCGCGAGCTCGCCCGCCATCGGGGCGTTGAGGTCCGCCGCCTGCCGCCGCAGGACGTCCACCTGCACCTCCATCCCGATCAGGGACTGGATCGCTCCGTCATGGAGCTCGCGCGCGACGAGCGCGCGGTCCATCGTCTTGGCCTGCGTCGTCTCGGCGCGGAGCTCTTTCTCGACGCCGGCGAGGTAGCCGAGCAGGAAGCCCGTCACGACGAGATAGGCCGCCGGGATCAGTATCCCCTGCAGGTCGAAGCCGCCTGCCACGAGGCTTCCAAAGTCCTGCGGCCGGACACGGGTCAGGATCCTCTCGACGAGCAGGAACAGGGCCGCGGCGGCGGCGCTCCAAAGAGCGGCCCGGAGGCCCCAGCGGTAAGCCGCCGCGAACACGACGAAGACGAAGAAGAGGAAAAAGGGGTGGCTGGCGCTCTGAACCGTCGCCGTAAGGACGAAAGCCCAGAACATGTCGAAAGCGTGGATGACGAAGCTGAAACGCCGACCCACCTCGCGCCGGCGCAGCAGGATCAGGATCGCGGCACTCAGAGCGAGGTAGGTGATGAGCAGGACCCAGCCGGACGTCTCGCTGCGGGGCGAGGCGGCCGTGTCCAGGGAATGGACAACGATGGACGAGAGAATGACGAAGACACGGGCGGCCGCGAGGGCGGCCTCGAGCCGCTGAGATTCCCCGCGCGCCGCCGGAACGCGCAGCTTTTCGAGAAGAGGTTGCGGTCCGGACACGTCGCTTCGCTCCTGGGTTTGAACGAATTATAGGGGCAGGCGGGCGCGGCCGCCTCTTTGGAAGGCTCAGAGGAGCTCGAGCGCGGTGATCGGGTTCTTGAACGGCGCGATCACATACGCGCCCTGCGCCCGCCGCCGCGCCTCCGCCAGCAAGTCCCTCGCCAGGGCGAAACCCTCTGTCCGTGCGCGGGGTCCGGCGCGCTCGAGAAGCGAGAGGACCTCGTCGGGGACGACGATTCCGGGCACCTCGTGGTGTACCCGCAGGGCGAGGCGGTGGCTCGTCAGGGGCCAGATGGCGACCATGACGGGGATGGGCAGGGGCTCGCCGTAGCGATCCAGGAAGCGCTCCCAGGCGCCCCACTCGAAGAACACCTGGGTCATCGCGAAGTGAGCGCCGTTTTCGACCTTGCGGCGGAAGCGCTCGATCTCGCGATCGAGATCGGGTTCGTTGGGGTTGACCGCGACCCCCACGAAGAAGTTCGGCGGGGTCCCCACCGGGTTGCCGGAGACATCTCTCCCTTCGTTCAACTCCTGGATCACCTTGACCAGTCCCACGCTGTCGGTCTGGTAGACGTCCGTCGAGCCGGCATGGTCCCCCTGCTGACTCGGATCGCCGGTGATCACGAGGACGTTCTTGATCCCGAGGGCCCAGGCGCCCAGGAGGTTCCCGGTCAGGCCCATGATGCTGGCGTCGCGCGGAGTGACGTGTGGGATCGTTTCGATCCCCTCCCGCTCGCAGAGGAGCGACATCCACAGAGAGTCCATGTGGACGTGCGCCAGGGGATTCGAGTTGATGTCCACGGTATGCACCTGGCCGCTCTGGCGGAAGGTCCGCGCGGCCGCGACGACCGCCTCCGGATCAGTGCCTTTGGGCGGATCGAGCTGCATCGAGACCACGAACTCGCCGGCGGCGAACCGCGCCGCGATTCCGGAGGGCTTCCCGCGCTCGGTTCGGATCTCGGCGGGCGCGGGGGCGGAGACGGCCGGCGCCCGTCGGATCTCCTCCGGAGTGATGTCCAGCACCGCCTGGGCGACGGCGCGGATGTGCTCCGGCGTCGAGCCGCAGCAGCCTCCGATCATGCGCGCGCCCCTGCGGGCAGCCTCCCGCGCGAACCAGGCGAAATACTCGGGCGACGAGTTGGGGTAGAGGAACCGCCCTCCGACGTACCTCGGCACACCGGTGTTCGGAGCGGCGAAGAGGCGGACGCCCGGAACGGCGGCCATGCCTTCGAGCACGGTGAGCAGATCCTCCGGCCCGACGGAGCAATTCGACCCGATCACGTCGGCCCCGAGGTCGACCAGTCTCCGCGCGGCCTTTTCCGGCCAGCCCGTGTCTTCCTTCTCCTCCCAGGCGTCTCCGGGAAAGGTCATGGAGGCCACGACCGGCAGGCTGGAGATCGCGCGGACCTCCTCGAGGGCCATCCGGATCTCCCAGAGGGAGACGAAGGTCTCGAGCATGAAGAAGTCCACGCCGCGCGCGTCCAGAGCCCGGGCCTGGTCCCGGAAGAGGGCCCGCACCGCTTCTTCCGAGTCGGCGTCCGTGGGGTCGTAGGAGAGCGCCGTCGGCCCCATCGAACCGGCGATGAAGACGTCCTTGCCCGACACCTCCCGCGCCTTGCGAGCCAGCTTCACGGCCGCTCCGTTGATCTCGGAGACCTTGTCCTCCAGGCCGTACCGGCGCAGCTTGTGGGCCGTTCCCCCGAAGGTGTTGGTCTCGATGATTCGCGCCCCGGCCTCGATGTACTGGAGATGCGCTTCGAGGACCGCGTCGGGATGGGACAGCGCGAGCTCTTCGACCGCGCCACGCGGCGGCTCCTCGCGCGCATGCAGGAGCGTTCCCATCGCGCCGTCGCCGACGAGGACCTGGTCCTCGAGCAGCTGGAGGAGTCGCGACGTCATGCCGTCCCGCGCCCGCGCGTCACGGCGGGAAGAATACCGTCGCTCCCTCGTTCGGGACCTGCCTTCGGCACCGGCTCGCGGCTCGCCGGGATGCGGGCTCGCCGCTCGCCTGGTCCCTCCCTCGCTTCCGCTCCCGCGGCGCGAGGCTCCTCCGAGGGCGGAGACTCCTCGCGCCGCGAGCAGGAGTTCCTCGGCCGCGTGCTGAGACTCGTCGCGACGCAAGATCGAGGAACCGGGTTACCATCGTGCAACCTGTTTCTTGGCGGAGGTGAGAATGCCGGAATGGCCCAAGGAGCTCCATCAGCCCGAGCCTTGGACCCAGGAGGGGCAGTTCATTCTGAACGCCGCCGGCTGGCGGCTCGCCAAAGCGGTCTTCGAAGAAGACGCCCGGCGAATCGTGGCGGTCATCAACGACACGCAGGGCATTCCCACCATCGCGCTGGAAGCGGGGTTCATCCGCGACCTCCTGGAGCTGAAGATCTGGCCGCGGGCGGACCTGAGAACCGGGTTGCCGGCCCTGGGGCCTACGACCGCGCCGCCCGATACGTTCTTCTTCGACCGCCGCGTCTCGGACCGGCGACGGAGATAGGGGGGAGCTCCGAAAAAAGCTCGGGCCGGGATTACCCGGCCCGAGCTTTCCGAACGGCGAAGGCTCTCGGTCAGCCGAGCAGCCTCCGGACCACCACGAACCCGATCGCCGCGAGAAGGACGGCGAGGATGACGAGAGCCTTGGTGTCGAGCGTCGGCACGTTGGCCGTGGGCCCGCCCGCGATCGGAGGGATCTCTCCGAACGACGCCGCGGAGGTGATCGTGAACGTGCCGCCCGGATCCAGAGTGCGGTCCCACTGGTTCGCCGCGCCGTTGTCGATGCAGCCCGTCGCGACGGTGTTGGAAAGCTGAGCCGCCCCGATCTGAGCCCAGACCGTGCTGTACCCGTTGGCGGAATAGGCGGTGGCGGGAGTGATCGGGATGAACAGAATCGTGTAGCTTGGACCGGAGCAGACCTGTCCACCCGGGCTGTTGGAGGCCGGCGCGAGGAACGGGATCCCGCTGTCCGACCCGGCGAGGAAGATGTCGGCTCCCTCGAAGACCCGCATCGTCACGGCCGCGGCCGCCGTGGACGTGAACACCTTCGCGATGCGGAAGAGGTTCTCGCCGTTGATGTAGGTCACCGTGGCGGTCAGTCGGACGCCTGTCGCCGCCGCGTCGAGCACGATGACGACGGTGAACGGATCCGCCGCCGTCCCGGTGCCGGTAACCGCCGAGAGCGACACCTGGGTCCAGGGGGTATACGTTCCGATCGAGCCTGTCGCGCTGCCGCAGGTGTGGTTCCCGAAGTCCGGAGCATAGAGAATGCCGCCGAAGTCGGCGAAGATGCCCATGTCCGCGACCGTGGTGCAGCTTCCGGGATAAATCTGCCCCTGGCCCGGGACGGCCGCGTTGAAGACCTGAAATGACCCGTCGCTGCCGACGTGGACCGTCAGCGGGTTGCCGGTGATCACCTGGAACGTCGGAGTTGCGCCCGCCACTCCTCCCGGCTCGGTCGTGAGCTTCTGTCCCAGGGCGGGCAGCGCGAGCAGCAAAGTCATCCCGAGAAGGAGCCCGGATCTCTGCCCGAGCCGAGTGCAATGCATAAGTCCTCCGTCTTTTCGCTTCAGCGACAGCATTAAAAGAAAGTTAACCGGAAACTGTATCAAGTTCCCAATCCACCACAAAGCGGAATCTGCGCGGATTCCCCCGCTCGCGGGCGACTGCCATCTGGAAGGGATCTTGCTCCCGGCTTTGGGACGGAGGTGCTCGAATGGCGGCGACGCGCAAGAGCTGGCTCGGTGCGGTTTTGACCGTGGTTTTCGCCGCAGGTTGCTTGACCAGTTCCCCGTCCCCTCCGCCGGAAACCCGCGACACTGGTACAGGGGAGTCGGCTCTCCTGGGGTCCCGTTACGAGACCATGCGCGTCCTGGCGAAACGCCTGTCGGATGCGACCGCCGCCACCCGGGACGAAGCGCTTTCGGACCGCCGCGCGGGTCCTGGAGAGGAGGCGCTCGGGAGGCTTTCCGATCTCGTCAACCGGTCGCGAGACCTTCACCGGCGGCTGGACAACTATTCCGACCGGCCGCGCTACGTGCGCGCAGAGGTGCGGGAGCTCGACGGCCTGGTGCGCGACGTCGATTCCCGGATGCGGTCCGACCGGCCTTCCGGCCGGGCGGCGCAAAACTGGCGGGAGGTGCTGGACGTCATGGATCGGATGAACCGCCTCGCAATCGGCGAGGACGTGGAGCTTCCGCCCATCGCTTCCGATACCGGGCCGGTTTTTCCGACTTCCCCCTCCGACGAGAGCTGGAGGTCCGGATCGGTGCTGCGAGACCGGGAGGTCGAGGATTTCCGGCGAATGACACGCGAGCTCGCGGTCCGCGCGACTCTGGCCGCCGAGGGGGCCGAACGGGCGAGGGAACGGACCTCCGCGTCGGATCGGCTCCTTCGGGATCTGCAGGACTTTCGCGACCGCGTACGCGACCTCGAGAGACGCGTCGACACCGCGACGGTGGACCGGGCCGACGTCCGTCCGGTCGTCGAGCGTTTGTACGACGACGCCCGCCGGTTCGACCGGGAGATGCGGGACGGGGGCGTGTACACAGGGATCTGGGGGGACTGGACCGAGGTCCTGCTGCTGCTCAGGCGGCTGGTCGATCTCAGCCGCGTCTGAGGGCGCGCGCCTCGCCTGGCAGGGCGAGTCGCGCCGCGAAAGGCTGGCCTCCAACGAGACGGAGGCACACCATGAGAGATCCCCGCGTCCCGCCCCCCGCGGTCCGTCTGCTCGCGGTCTTTCTGGCGGCGATCCTTCCCGTGGCCGCAGATGGCCTTCAGGAGGATCCGCCACTCCCCGGTCCGACCATCTACGCGCCCGAGGCGACCCCTTCCGATCCGGCCGCCCAGCGGGCATGGGCCGGCGTCGAGGCCGCGCGCGCCCGCGCGGCGGAGGCGGAGGGCAAGTACCAGGCGTCGCAGCAGGCGCTGCGCGACGCTCCCGACTCCTCGGAGGCGAAAGCGGCGAACCGCGCCGCGAAAAAGGAGCGCGACGCCGCGCAGAAAGCGGTCCAGAAGGCCGAGTCCGAATGGCGCAAACGCCTGGCCGACTCGCGTCGGCGCCGGGGCCGCTCCCCCGGGAGACCTCCCGCCGAGGCCGCGCCGCCTACGAGCACGCCGACGCCCGTACCGCTGGGCAACGACACGATCCTGCCGACTCCGGGCGTGACTTCCGCTCCCGTTCAACCGCCGGCGCCGGGCGGACCGACGGAATCGCCCTTGGAAGGCTCGTACTCGGGTGAATGGAGCAACCGGACCTTCATCTCCGGAGGTCCAGCCTCCGCCGTGATCAGCGTGGACGAAACCGCGCGGACTTTCGAGGTCGTGCTGACCCTCGGCGGGAATGTCTTCGGCGTCGGGGCGCCCGGACCGCAGACGCTGCGGGGCTCCTAGGACGCCGGCGGCCGCACGATCGCGATGCGCTCCGAACTATTCGGCGACCTGTCGGTCACCGTCACTCCCCGCCGGCGCCCTCCGCGGCATCAGGACGGGTCTGCCCAACGCCGACATTGGCCGCGTGGAGTTCACCGGGACCGCGACCGTCCAGGCGATCCGGGTCGAGTACACCGTGCACTTCGGCGGCGGGAGCACGGCTCAGGGGGTCATGACCCTCAATCGCGTCCCGAGCTGACGCCTCCGGCGTACGAGCTCGGGCCGCACGCGGCGGCGATCGGCATGCGCTTCGACACGGGAACGACGTTCCCCGAAGTACCCGCGATCGGATCTTTCATCGCCGAGCTCGGTTCCTGGGACCGGAGGCCAGCCGATCGGCCACCGCGTCATGTCCCTGCGACTCGAGAAGGGACGCGCGGTCCCCTATGAGGTTTTCGCGAAAGGATGGCTGCCCAAAGGCCAGGGACTCCCGGTGGCGTGGGGCGCCCGGCCGACGTCCTCCTGGCTCCCGACGGCGACCTGCTCGTCTCGGATGACGAGGCCGGGACGATCTACCGGATCACGTACCGCGCGAAGTCCTGAAGCCCGATTGCGCTCGGAAGCACCGGGTTGGCTGTAGGATTTCGGCCCGAGATGTCAATCCAACGCGAGGAGCGCCGGTTCGCCCGCTGGATGTGCGACGAATGCCGATCGGTCCGTTTCGCCCCCATTCCGCCCGACGGCCGCCTCAAGTGCCCCATCTGTTACTCCGTCGCGCCTTTCAACCCTAAGCGCCACGCGCGGCGCGACCCTGCCAACCGGGGCAAGCGTCCCGAAGAGATCCCGCCCGAGTCCCCCTGATCCGCCGGGGTCAGGAGGAGCCGGGGACGCTTCGGGCCCGGACCTCTTCCGACGTCAGGCCATAGAGGGGGGGACCCTCCAGGCCGAGCAGCGAGAGGTACACGTAGATCTGCCCGCGGTGGTGGATCTCGTGCTCGATCATCGTGCGCAGCCATTTCCACGTGGTGATCGGCCCGCCGGCAGGGGTCAGGCACTTGCGCTCGAGGTCCTGAGGAGAGAGCGCGGCGAAGATGTCCATCGCTTCACGGTGGAGCGTCTCGAGGAAGGTCGCCAGGTCCGGATAGACGGCGGCGATCTCCGGCCCGTGTCCCGCATAACGGCTCGGCATGCCCCGAGCGTTCTCGGCGTACATCCATCGCTCGATCGCGACGAGGTGCCGGGCGATGTCCGCGAACGTGAACTTGCCGGGTTTGTACGTCCAGTCCATGCGCTCAGGGGGAACGGCTGCGAGGGCCTTTCGCGTGCGGTCCCGGACGCGCTCGAAATATTCCAGGAACGGGCCGATTTCCGCGAAATGCATCGTACGAAAAGGAGCCTATGACATCGGGCATGGATCTTGATGTACCCAGCATGGGGACAGTCCGTCCTCAGGAGGTAGGAACAACGATGAAACGGAACCTTTTGGCAGCTCTGGCAGCGGCCGTGTTCGTGACGGCATGCGCCACCGCTCCGGAGACGAAGGTCGAGACCGAGGGCTCGGCCACGACGGTCCACGAAACGGGCCCCGGCGAGAACGTCAAGACGACGGTGGTTTCCGGAACGGTTACGAAGTACGAGCCCGGCAACGAGCTCGAGATCCGAGCCGCGGACGGCAACAGCCACGACTTCGACCTCGAGGACAGTGTCCGCATCGACGGCGCGATCGTCGTTGGACAGCCGGTCACGGTGACGTACACCGACCGCGAGGGGAAGAAGTTCGCTTCGATCGTCAGCGCCGTCCCCGCGCCCTGAGCGGGGTCCCGCAAGAGCTCTCCGATGCGCCGGTTTCGACCGGCGCTTTTTTTTGGTGCAAAAGAACTCGCCGCCAGCGCCGTAAGAGAAATTCAGTGAGCCGCCTGGACGCCGGCCTCGAACGGAATCGCGAGTACGGGCCGTTGTTCATCCGGCTCGTCGTGGGCGCGCGGCTGATCTGGGGGACACAGGACAACGTCTTCTCCTGGGAGCGCACGCGCGAGTTCGAGGGTTCCTCCAGCAGCATGGGGTGTCCTATCCGCTGGCGGGCCGTGCTCTCCGTGGTCCTCCAGTTCCTCGGCGGGATCCCGCCACGGGCCGGCCTTTTCCGGAGAGGTCTCGATCGAGTACATGATCAAGGACTCCCGGTCCGAGGAGCTCTTGTCAGCCGGAGCCGATCGCCGGGTGGGCGGGAATCAGCTCGGGAAGTCGACTCTGAGCAACTGGGGGGATGTGAAGAACATCCTCGTGTACTGGTCGGATGAAGTCAGCTACCACCTGTGCGTCGATCGGGGAGCCAGGGATTGCCCCAAAACCGAAGGCGGGACTGCTCGAGAACCCGATCCTGTGATCCGGCGCGCGCGGTGACGAAAGCCCCGTTTTCCGCGACGAAACGGCTCAATCCGGGTCCGCAACCTTGCGGAATCCGGGCCGTATCTGTCCGCACAAACAGCGGGAGCCGCATTCTGTCGAAGGAGGAACTCATGCGTTCGAATCGACCCGTCGGCCTCGTGCTCGGGCTCGGAATCCTGGCAGGAGCCGCGATCACCGGCTGCGCTAAGAAGGAGACGAACGTGGCGGCCGCGCCCGCCGCCACGCCGCCGGCCTCTCCCGACGCGGGCAAGATCCCCGTGACGACCGCCTCGGCGGAAGCCCGGGCCGAGTTCCTGAAGGGGCGCGAGAACGCGGAGAAGCTCAAGATCACGGACTCCATCCAGCACTTCGAAAAGGCCATTTCGCACGACCCGGCGTTCGCGCTGGCCGAGCTGAACCTCGCGAACACGGCGCCGACCGGGCGCGGGTTCTTCGAGCACCTCGAGAAGGCCGTGAGCCTCGCGCCCAAGGCCTCCGGGGGCGAGCGCCTGCTGATCCTCGCGACGCAAGCCGGCGCGAACGCCGACGCCGTGAAGCAGAAGGAGCACCTCGAGCGCCTCGTCGCGACGTACCCGAACGACGAGCGAGCCCACTTCAACATGGGCGGCTATTACTTCGGCCAGCAGGACTTCCCAAAGGCGATCGAGCATTACCGAAAGGCGACCGAGATCGATCCAACCTACTCGCCGGCCTACAACATCCTCGGCTACGCCTACAGGCAGAACGGCGACTTCGCCAACGCGGAGACGGCGTTTCAGAAGTACATCGAGCTGATCCCCAACGACCCGAACCCCTACGACTCCTACGCGGAGCTTCTCCTGAAGATGGGCAAGTTCGACGACTCGATCGCGCAATACCGCAAGGCCCTGGCGATCGACCCGAACTTCATCGCATCGCACCTCAGGATCGCCGCCGATCAGATGTACATGGGGAAGCCGGCCGAAGCCGCGTCCGAGCTGGACGCGATCACGAAGAAGGCCCGCAACGACGGCGAGCGCCGGACGGCGCTCTTCGGCCTCACGGGACGGGGTCATGCGCCCCTCCCACGGAATCGGCCGGGGTCAGGGATTCAGCGACGCGAGCGACGCTTCCGCGTCCCGTCGCAAGGGCGAGTTCGCCGGACACGCAGCGAGCGCCCGGCGATAAGCCTCCGCCGCCGCTGCCGTGTCCTTCATCCTCCGGCGCGTGTGGCCGATGGCGATCCATACGCCGGCCTCGCAGTCGGCGCTCGCCGGCTTCGATGCGAGCTTCTCGAGGATTTTCAGGGCTTTCTCGGCTTTCCCCTCCAGGGACCACGCGATTGCCACGTTCATCTCGGCGGTTTGTGCGAGCGCCGCGTCGCCGTCCTTGGCGGCCAGCTTGCGCGCTCGTTGGAACGCGTCACGGGCGTCCGACGGCGCGCGCGCCTTCAAGTACGCCTGACCCAGGAGAAGAAAACCCTGCGAGGACTGCTTTTCGTGGAGCGACGAGGCGGCGCGAAGCATGGCCGGGGCGACCTGCCTCGCCAGATCCAGCTTCTCGGCAAAGGGTTCCGGTGCATGGAACCCAGAAAACCGGAAGCGCTCCTTCTCCCACGGGTCGAAGAGGCTATAAGTCGGAAACACCGAGACGGCGTGCGCCCGGGCGACAGCGGATCGGTCCACGTCCACCTTCAAAAGAACAAAATCGGACAGCTGCTGGAGGACGCGAGGATCCGGGAACGTTTTGCGGTCCATCTCCAGGCAGGGCTGGCACCAGGAGGCCCAGAAGTCCACGAAGACCAGCTTCCGCTCGGCCTGCGCGCGCTCGAAGGCGCGCTTCCAGTTGGTTTCCCAGGCCGGGCCGGTCCCGGGGATCTGTGCTCCGACGAAAAGGCTCAGCAGGGCGGCTGTCAGGGAGACCATTCAGGCTCCTACCCGTGTTTCGGCTACTCGTCTCGAACGCGTCACGTCCTGGCGACAGATTATCGCCGACCGGAATTGGGCGTACCGCAAGCACGGGTGCGCGGAGGAGATCACGGCCGCAGGACCGCCTTGACGACGGCGAGCCGCTCCATGTCCGCGAGCGCCTCCCCGGCCTCCCCGAGCGTGTACTCGCGGGTGACGAGGTCCCGCCACCGGAAGTGCTCACGGTGCCGGGCCATCATCGCGAGCGCCCGATGGAGGTGCGTGACTCGTAGCCCCAGCATCCCAGTATC
The DNA here is from genome assembly GCA_046261875.1 of Thermoanaerobaculia bacterium. GTDB lineage: Bacteria > Acidobacteriota > Thermoanaerobaculia > UBA5066 > Gp7-AA6 > JBHENW01. The sequence continues at coordinate 21,649 of JBHENW010000185.1, forward strand.
GTCGCGTGACGGCGGTTGACGTGCCGGTGCGGGTTGATCGTCGCGTCGCCGGCGTCGGTGTACTGCCCCACGACGACGTAGCGTCCGCCGTCGCGCAGCATCTCCAGGCCTTCCGGCACGGCGGCGGGATTGCCCGACGCCTCGATCACGAGGTCCGCGCCCCGGCCCGACGTCCGTTCCCGAGCCCACCGGACGCGATCGGCCGGGTCCGGCACCGCGGTGACGTCCAGCACGTCCTCGACGCCCAGCCGCCGGGCCGCCTCGAGCCGCGGCGCAGGCGCCCCCGTCACGAGAACGCGCATGGCGCCGGCGAGCTGCGCGAAGATCGCCGCGTTCAAGCCCACCGGGCCGCTGCCCTGGACGATCACGGTGTCGCCGAGCGCGATGCCCGCCCGTTCGACCGCGTGGAATCCAGTCGGAAGGCCGCACCCTCCACCCATGAAATCGAGCGCATCCAGTTCCTCCGGGAGGGGGAGCACCCGGACTCCGGGCTTGATCTCGATCCGCTCGGCCCATCCTCCGAGGAGCCCCTCCTCCGCAGATGTGGTGATGCCGTAGACCTTGCGGCTCGGGCAGCGCGTCGCGGTCCTTGCCACGAGGCATTGCCAGCAGCTCCCGCAGGTCCCGAAGACGTCGAAGAAGGTGACCAGGGCCCCCCGCGCGATCTCGCGCCCCTCCACGTCGCGCACGCCTCGGCTCTCGAGCAGCCGCCCGCAGTTCACGTGTCCCGGGATGATGGGATACGGGACGCCGGAGAGACGGCCGTGATGGAGGTGAACGTCGGTCCCGCAGACTTCGCTTGCCACCATCTCGAGGACCGCCCCGCCGGCCTCGGCCCGAGGCTCTTTGAAGCGGCGCCGCGCGAGCGCCTCGCCCGGTCCGGGCATGACGACGGCTTCGACGGTCATCGGCAGGCGTGACCGGATTTCCTACGTCAGCGCGGTATCCCAGACCCAGATGAGGGGCACGCTCGCCTCGAGCTTGTTGATGCAAACCGGCCCGTGGTCGCTCTCCACGTAGGTCTCGACCATGAACCACAACAGCAGCGTGTCGGCCTTCGTCGCGATGATCTGAAGGCCGGGATCTTTGCCAGGATAGGCGTCGGCGCCGCCGTGGGCTTCGTGGACGTAGGACGGCGCGGGCCCACCCCAGTTTCCCGCGCTGCCGTGCCAGATCAGGATGTTGCGCTGGAGCTCGAGCTCCCACGCTCCCGAGACGGGATTCAGGCGCTGGGCGATGAGCCTCAGCCAGCCCGTGTTGCGCATCCTCGGTGTGGGAGTCCCCGGAGGGTGCTTGGTCTCGATGATCCATTCATAGCGATACTGCGCCTCGGGAACGAAGGCGACCCGGCTGAGCGCCGTGCGCGGCCGGTACACGATGCCGAGGGCCGCCTGCGCGTATCCGCGTCTCGATCCGGAGATGGACGAAGCGGTCGCCGGAATCGCGTTGGCAACGCCGATGTATCCGACGGACTTCGAGGCGTCGCGGAACTGGTCGAGCACCGGCCCGATTCCGCGAGTCACCTCGGGATCGGGGGAAATCCATTCGACACCGTAGCGGTTCCCGGGCGGCGCCGAGCTCCCCGGCGCGTCCGGCACGAAGACCTTCGGAAGCCGGCGCGCCTCGATCTCCGTGACGATGTCCGTCACGCCGATTTTCTGAGTGAAGAGCGTGCTCCCTTTCCAATCGCGGAGCGTCAGTGCTTTGCTCAGGACCTCCGTGTTTTTGGTCCCCCCGCCGGATCGAACCGAGTCCCCGGCGAGCTGCCTCGAGACCTCTTCGAGCGAGCCGCGCTCGCGGAGAGCGTGTTCCAGATCGGCCGTGGCCCGTTTCAGCGATGCGGCTGAGAGCGGGATTTCCTTCTGTGCGGCGCCCCTGACGCGTTTACGGGGGGTCTTTCGCGCTCCGGCCATCATGCCTCCGGGCGCATGATGTCATCGAAGGGTGGCGAGGCGGCCTCGCGGGAGCGTGAGCATGGAAGTTGGTGCGCCCGCCGCGATTCGAACGCGGGACCTTTAGCTCCGGAGGCTAACGCTCTATCCGGACTGAGCTACGGGCGCAAAGATCGTGCTTGGGGTGAGTGGAGGGATTCGAACCCTCGACATCCAGATCCACAGTCTGGCGCTCTAACCAGCTGAGCTACACCCACCGCGGGACGGCGGAGTTTACAGGCCTGCCGGGGGCGGGTCAAACCGGCGTAGTCTCGCGCGCGTCGTGGAGATGACGGCTGGGACGGCGCTTCTGCTGGGTCTGCTGATCCTGTGCGCCGCGATGCTGTATTCCTCGGTCGGCCACGGCGGCGCCTCAGCTTACCTGGCGGTGATGGCGCTCTTCGGACCGTCGCCGGCGTTCATGCGGCCGACCGCGCTCGTGCTCAACCTGTTCGTCGCGGGGATCGCCGCCGTGCAGTTCGCGCGTGCGGGCTGGTTTCGCTGGAGTCTTTTCTGGCCCTTCGCCGTCGCGTCGATTCCGATGGCGTTTCTGGGAGGCCGCCTCTCCGTCCCGGATCAGACCTACCGGCGCATCCTCGGAGGCGTCCTGCTTTTTGCCGCCGTGCGTCTCGCCCTGCGGTTCGCTTCCTCGGCGGAAACGGCGGTGCGGCCGCTGCCGGTTCCGCTCGCCATGGCCCTCGGCGCGGTCATCGGAGTGCTCTCCGGGCTGACGGGCGTCGGCGGCGGGATCTTCCTTTCCCCTCTGCTGCTCGTGGGGCGATGGGCGGACCCAAAGCCGACGGCTGCCGTGTCCGCGGCATTCATCTGGGTCAACTCGCTGGCCGGCCTGCTCGGCCGTCCGGCGGCCATCGCGCTCCTGCCGCCCTCGACCGTTCTCTGG
>JBHENW010000186.1:0-3582 GCA_046261875.1 Thermoanaerobaculia bacterium
ACCGGGAAAGGGGTCCCCGCGCCGTAAACGTACCGGTACGACACGCGGACGCGGCGGCGGTCGAGCGCGCGCAGGATCTCGCGGCAGCTCATCGCGTAGCCGGTCGGGAAGTTCATGATGCTCTGCCAGAGGAGGCGGCGCGTGTAGCGCCCCTCGATCTCCCGTCCCCACTTCTTCCGGAACGTCGCGCGGCTCGCCTGAAAGATCCGCATCAGCTCGCCGGTATCCCCTCTGGTCGAGCCGTGCTCATCGTGGATCAGCGTGACGTCCCCGCAGAGGAGCGTCTTGAAGCCGGCCCGGCGCGCGCGGAGGCAGTAATCCGTGTCCTCGAAGTAGGACCGGAAGTCTTCCGCCAGCCCCCCGATCGCGGTGATGACCTCGCGTCGGATGTACGCGCAGGCGAAGACGATCCCTTCGACCTCGCGCGTCGATGTGTACTGCCCGATGTCCTTCTCGCACGAGCCGATCTGCTGCCCCCACATCGTGTCCGGGAGCATGTACGTCCCCGCATGCAATAGCCTCCCGTCGGGCAGCGTGAGGCGGCAGCCGACGACGCCCGCGTCGGGGACTCCATGGGCGCACGCTCGCAGCTTCTGGAGCCAGTCGCGCTGAGGAAACAAAATGTCGTTGTTGAGCAGGACGACGTCGGAGGCGGGGTCCGCGGCGGCGATGCCCGCGTTGTTGCCGCGCACGTACCCGAGGTTTTCCGGGTTCGTCACGACCCGCACCCACGGGTAGCGCCGCAGCGCGCGCGGGGTCTCGTCCGCCGAGCCGTTGTCCACGACGATGACTTCGGCGCCGGTCAGGTCGGTCTCGCGCAGGGAATCCAGGCAGGCCTTCGTGAGGTCCCACCGGTTCCAGGCCAGGATGATGAGCGTCGCCTTGCGCACGGTCATTCCGGCTCGGTCAGGGAAGGCGGGGTGACGGAGCGCCACAGGTCCCGCATCGTGCGGTCGACGTCCGCCGTCGTCAGGCGGGTCGTCTCCCGCCAGCTCGCCAGGCCGATGCCGCTCGGCGCGAGGGCCGGCAAGCCGCATGAGAGGCGGGAGAGCGTGACGAGGTCCACGCCGCAGAGGTCCCGCGTCAGCAGGCGCAGCAGCCGCGAACGGCCTGCGAGGAGCCCCTCGAGGGTTTCGACGCGTCCTTCGAGGCGGGCGATGGTCTCTTCGGGCGTTTCCCCGTTTCTCACCAGTCGCGTCCGAGCAGTCTTCGGAATGCCTGCAACGCCCGCCAGGGGAGGGATCGCCCGAGGGCGCGATGGAAAGCGGTATACCGGCCGAGCGACTCGCGCAGCTCGTGCTCCATGTGCAGGGCGTCCTCGAGCTTTACCTCGGCCTCGATCGCCCGTTCGACGAGCCGCTTCTCCCGTTCCAGGCTCTCGTCCAGCCGCAGCTTCAGGTCCGCGGCGCGCGCTTCCGCCATGCCGGCGCGGCGCGCGAGGGACGAGGGGTCCGACAGGCGATCGGCCGTCTGCTCGCCGCGCGCGATCTCCTGAGCCATGGGTGCTAGCATTCTACGAGATGCGGCGGGCGGTCACGGCGAAACGATCGCGCGCCGATCTCTTCACGACGCTCTTTCTTTTCGGCCTCTCGTCCGCCCCGCTCGGGACGGCCTGCCGCGCGCCGCGGACCGACGCCGAGCCGCCCGCAACGTGCTGCTCTTTCTCTTCGACGCCGCCGCCGCGCGCCACTACGGTCCGTACGGGTATTTCCGCGACACGACGCCGAACGTCCAGCGGCTGGCCGGACGCGGATACGTCTTCCGCAACCATTTCTCGGTGGCGCCTTACACGTTGAGCTCCGTCGCGTCCCTTCTGACGGGGCGCTACCCGCTCTCGCACGGCGTCATCCGGTTCGGGGACCGGCTCGCCGAGACGCACCGTACGCTTCCGGAGCTCCTGCGCGAATCGGGCCGCCGGACGGCCGCCTTCGTCTGCAACGCGTTCCTGGACCCGGACTACGGGTTCTCGCAGGGTTTCGACGTGTACGTGAACTACCAGGACTACGTATCGCCGGGGAAGGGGGAGTACGGCAACGACTACGGGCCGATGCTGAAAGACCTGCGGGCTTTCCTCGAACATCCGGGCGAGCGCCCCTTCTTCCTGCTCGTGCACGTCCTGCTGCCGCACAATCCCTATGCGCCCCCGCCGGGGTTCCGCGAGCATTTCGCCGATCCGGCCTACCGGGGGAACTTCGAGGCCTCCACGATCGCGCTGATCGAGCTCGACGCGGGGAAGCGCGCGCGCGGGACGGCGGATCGCGCGCGGCTCGTGGACCTCTACGACGCGAACCTGCGTTACGGCGACCACGTCCTCGGAGAAGTCCTCGGGGCCCTCGAGGCCGCGGGAGAAACGGGAGATACGCACGTGATCGTCACGGCGGACCACGGGGAGGCCTTCGGCGAGCACGGCCGCTTTCTCCACAACTCGACGGTCTATGACGAGATGATCCACGTGCCCCTGGTGCTTGCCCCGGCAGGGCCTCTCCCCGCCCGCCCAATCTCTCTGCCGTCGGCGACACCGTGGACGTCCTGCCGACGGTCCTCGACCTTCTCGACATGCCGCCCCTTCCCGCAACGCATGGCCGCTCACTCCTCCGGGCTTCGGAGGCCGAGCGCAAGCCTTTCGTCCTGAGCTACTCGATGGAGGGCGCGTCCACGGCGCTCCGCTCCGCGCGGTTCAAGTACATCCGGAATCGGGGGGGCGAGCCGGAGTATTACTCGCTCGTTCCCGACCCGGGCGAGCGGCGCAACGTGCTGCGGGAGGACCCGGCGACATACGACCACGCCGCCCGCCTCCGGGCGCACGAGGAGCGGCTCGCCGCGATCGGAGGGGTCTTCCCCGCGGAGCGGCGGGAGCCGCGATCGGAAGAGGTCGAGCGTCTCCGCTCCCTCGGATACCTCGGCGGCCCTTCCCGTCCGGACGCCGCCGCGACGGCACCCGGCCTCACGTGGACGGAGCCTCCGCGTGACTGAGCTTTCATACAACAAGGTCTGCGGGGTCGAGGACTTCGGCGAGCCTCGTCTGCGGGGCGTCATCCGGGACGTCTTCGCGCACGAGATCGGCCGCCTCTCCCCGGACTATCCGGCGGGCCACGAGGACCGGAAGCATTGGGAAGTCGCGATGGCGGTCCGCTCGCTCGTGGATCACGGAGCGGTGGAGCCCCGCGCGGAAATTCTCGGCGTAGCCGCGGGGAACGAAGCCACGATCTACTGGCTCAGCTCGAGGGTGCGCCGCGTGTTCGCGACGGACCTCTATCTCGACCCGGGGATCTGGGAGACGACCGCGGACCGGTCCATGCTGATCGACCCCGGCCGCTTCTGGCCGGGACCCTGGAACCCGCGCCGCGTCGTCGCCCAGCACATGGACGCTCTCGACCTGCGCTACGAGGACGGATCCTTCGAGGGGGTCTTCTCCTCGAGCTCCCTGGAGCATTTCGGAGACCATGCCGCGGTGCGCCGCGCCGTGGACGAAATGTTCCGGGTGCTCAAACCGGGCGGCATCCTCGCGATCTCCACGGAGTTCCGCGTGGCGGGCCCTTCTCCCGGCCTTCCGGGCATCTCCATGTTCGACCGGACGGAGCT
>JBHENW010000187.1:0-2650 GCA_046261875.1 Thermoanaerobaculia bacterium
GCGAGGGGCTGCGCGCCGCCCATCCCGCCGAGTCCGGCCGTGACGACGAGCCGCCCTTCGAGATCGCCGCCGAACTCCTTTTCCGCCGCGGCGGCGAACGTCTCGAAAGTGCCCTGGAGAATCCCCTGCGTCCCGATGTAGATCCAGGACCCCGCCGTCATCTGCCCGTACATCGTCAGGCCGAGGCCTTCGAGGCGGCGGAACTCCTCCCCGGTCGCCCAGGCGGGCACGAGGAGCGCGTTCGCGATGAGGACCCGCGGCGCATCCGCGTGCGTCGTGAAGACGCCGACCGGCTTGCCCGACTGGACCAGGAGCGTTTCGTCTCCGCGAAGGCGCTGGAGGGTCGCGACGATCGCGTCGAACGCCTCCCAGTTCCTGGCGGCCTTCCCCGTCCCGCCATACACGATGAGCTGGTCGGGCTTCTCCGCCACGTCGGGGTCCAGGTTGTTCTCGAGCATCCGCAGGGCCGCTTCCTGGGGCCAGCCGAGGCACCGGAGGGCTCCGCCGGTCGCGGCCCGCACGACGCGCGGCCCCGAAATCACGGTCGGCACGGAGAAATTATAGCGGTCGGACGGAGCCTACTTCAGTTGCGCGACGGCATTTCGCATCGCATCGCTCCGAACGAAATCGCGCGCCGCCGAGAGGTCTGTCGCCATGACGCGGTCTTCGTTCCATGCCGGGACGACGCGGCGCAGGGCGCGCCGGACCGACTCGATCCCCGCGGAGGAGCGCAGCGGGCGGAGGAACTCCATCGCCTGGAATGCGGCGACGAGCTCGATGGCGAGGACCTGCTCCAGGTTCTCGACGATCGCGGCGAGTTTGCGCGCCGCGATCGGCGACATCGAAACGTGATCCTCCTTGTCGGCGGAGGTCGGAATGGAGTCCACGGAAGCCGGATGCGCCAGGACCTTGCACTCCGAGACGAGCGCCGCCGCGGCGACCTGCCCCATCATCAGCCCCGAGTTGACGCCCCCTTCCCGAACGAGGAATGCCGGAAGATCCGAGCGCGCCGGGTTCAGCAGCTTCTCGATCCGTCGCTCGGAGATCGCAGCGAGGTCCGTCGCTGCGATCGCCGCGTAATCGAGCACGAGGCCGACGGGCGCCCCGTGGAAGTTGCCTCCCGAGAGGATCCGCCCGTCGCGCGGAAAGACCAGCGGGTTGTCGGTCGCGCTGTTCATCTCGCGCTCGAGCACCTCGACCGCGTGCGCGAAGGCATCCCGGGCGGCGCCGTGGACCTGCGGCATGCACCGAAGCGCGTAATTGTCCTGGACGCGTCCGCAGTCGCGGTGCGATTCGCGGATCGCGCTGCCCCGCATGAGGCGGCGGAGGTTCGACGCGCTCGCGAGGGCGCCCGGATGGGGGCGCGCCTCCATGATCCGCTCGTCGAAAGCCGTATCGGACCCGCGGGCCGCGTCGAGGGAGGCCGCTCCGGCGACGTCGGCGACACCGCAGAGGAAGACTGCGCGGTCGAGCGCGAGGCCGCCGACGGCCACGGACATCTGGACGCCGTTGATCAGGGCGAGCCCCTCTTTCGCCTCGAGCGTCACCGCACGGATGCGCGCCGCCTTCAGAGCGCGCGCCGCAGTGAGCGGGCGGCCGTTGCGGCGCGCCGTCCCCTCGCCGATGAGGCCGAGCGCGAGGTGGGCGAGCGGCGCGAGATCGCCCGAGGCCCCGACGGAACCTTTCTCCGGCACGACGGGAAGCACGTCGGCCGCGGGCATCGCCAGCAGCGTCTCGACCGTGCGGACGCGGATGCCCGACTCGCCACGGGCCAGAGCATTGGCCCGGAGGACCATCATGGCGCGCACGACGGGATCGGGCAGGGGGCTCCCGACGCCCGCGGCGTGGCTCACGATGAGGTTGCGCTGGAGCTCGCGCATGTGGTCGGGCGGAATGGATACGTCGGCGAACTTGCCGAAGCCCGTCGTCACCCCGTAGACCCGCCGGCCGCCCCGCGCCATCTTCTCGACGAGCCGGCGCGAACGCTCCATTGCCCGACGGGCAGCCGGAGACAGGGAGGCCCGGACCTCGCGTTGCGCGACGCGCCGGACGTCGGGCAGCGTCAGGTCGAATCCCGTGAGGATCAGGCGTTTCAAGCCGCGGCGATTGTATCGGCCGGCCAAGGCGCGGCGTCAAAATCGTTTGCCGCGTTCTCCGGCGGTTTGCTACGCTGCGGCGCTTTGGTTGCCGCAGGCGTGAAACCCGACGTGAAGGTGGTCGCCGTCCTCGGCGGCCAGTGGGGAGACGAGGGGAAGGGGAAGGTCGTGGACCTTCTCGCCGACCGCTTCTCCGTCGTCGCGCGCTACCACGGCGGGCACAACGCGGGGCACACGGTCAAGTTCGGGGACCGGCACTTTGCGCTCCATCTCCTCCCGTCGGGCCTCCTGCGCGGTCGGATCGGGGTCATCGGGCCAGGCGTGGTCGTGGACCCCGAAGCGCTCCTCGCGGAGATCGCGGACGTCGCCGCGGCGGGCGTTTCCGTCTCCGGCAAGCTGAAGCTCTCGGACCGCGCGCACGTGATTCTTCCCCACCACCGTCTCCTCGACGGCGCGCGTGAGAATGCTGCCGGAGAAGGCAAGATCGGGACGACGCTGCGGGGCATCGGCCCGGCGTACGAATCCGCCGCCGCGCGCCGGGGAATCCGCGTTGC
>JBHENW010000188.1:0-23157 GCA_046261875.1 Thermoanaerobaculia bacterium
GACGGCCACCCCTTCCCTGTGGACCGGCAGACCTATGACCGGACGATCGGCGTCCTCCACGGGGCGCTGGACAAGGCGCGGCTCGACCGCTCCGAAAAGATCCGCGCCTTCAAGAGGCTCGCGCGGTTCGCGGCGGAGCCGGCGACTACCCTCGGCGCGCCGTAGCGCAGGGCCTGCCCCGCCCCGCCCTCAGGCTCCTTTGATCCGCTTGGTCAGAGCCGGGGTGCGGCCGAGAAGCCGCGCGTACAGGGCGAGCTGGCCGCGGTGGTACTCCTCGTGGGCGATGCCGTGGTTCATCCAGGCCAGGCGGGTGCCTTTCTGCCCGTCGAATCGGTTGATGAACTGCAGCATGTGGAGCTCCCCGACCCGCCGCAGGCGCTTCTCCGATTCCGAGAAGGACTGGCGCAGGAGGGCGAGGAGCTGTGCCTTCGACCGCTTGCCCGAGACCCCGCGCGCGTGCTCGTGGAGGAATCCTTCGTAGGACTTGCGCCGGAAGTCCCCATCGGTCTTGGCCAACTCGCCCGCCATCATCAGGCCGGACTCGACGATGTGCTGGGCGATCTCCAGCACCATCCGGCTCTTCTCGCCCGGCCGATAATCCAGCTCCTTCTCGCCGAAAGTCTGGAACTCCTCGATCACGCCGCGGCGCGTGTACTCCCAGGCTTCCAAAGCCTCTTCCAGAAGGGTCGTATAAGCCGTCATCTGCTCCATTCCGCCCTTTTCAGGTCCTTGTTGCCGGTGGAATAGTCGCTGCGAGGCGGTATCCGCGTCAACTCCGGCCGCGGGACACCGCCGGGGCCTGCCCGGCGCGGATGAACCGGCCGATTCTCTCTTCGAGGACGGGCAGGGTGACCGTTCCGTTGGAAAGCACCGCGTCATGGAAGGCGCGGACGTCGAACCGCGGCCCGAGCGTCTTCTCCGCCAGCTGCCGCAGCTCGCGGATCTTCAGCTCCCCCATCTTGTAAGCGAGCGCCTGTCCCGGCCAGGAAATGTACCGGTCGGTTTCCGTGGTGACCTCGTGAATGGAGAGGGCGGTGTGGGACGCCAGATAGTCGAGGGCCTGCTGGCGGCTCCAGCCCTTGCTGTGCAGGCCGGTGTCCACGACCAGGCGACACGCGCGCCACATCTCATAGGTGAGCCTGCCGAAGTTGTTGTACGGGTCGCCGTAGAAACCGGCCTCCAGACCGAGGCGCTCCGAGTACAGGCCCCAGCCCTCCCCGAAAGCGTCCACGTAGGAATAGCGGCGGAACTTCGGGAGGTCCGTGAGCTCCTTGGACAGCGCGACCTGCAGGTGATGACCCGGCACCGCTTCGTGCAGCGAGAGCGCCTCGAGCGCATAGAGGGCGCGGCTCGGGAGGTTGTAGGTGTTGACCCAGTAACGGCCCGCCCGGGGCGAATCGAGTGGCGCGCCGACGTAGCGGCCCGCCGTGTACTTCGGCGCGATGTCGTCCGGCACGGGTTCCACGCCGTACGGCTGGCGCGGCAGGCGTCCGAAGAGCGAGGGCAGCTTGCCGTCCATCCGCTTGGCGATCCATGCGGCCTGCTGCAGGAGCTCGTCCGCCGTCTTCGCGTAAAAGCGGGGATCCGTGCGCAAAAACTTCAGAAAGGCGGCGAAGTCTCCGGCGAATCCGGTCTGCCGGATCACGCCGTCCATTTCCGCGCGGATGCGCGCGACTTCCTTGAGCCCGATCTCGTGGATCCGTTCCGGAGTGAGATCGACGGTCGTGAAGTGGCGGACGAGGTGGCGGTAGAGGGCGGCACCCTGCGGGAGGCTCGAAGCGCCGGTGGTCTCGCGCGCGCCCGGGACGTACTCGCGCGTCACGAAGTCGAGGAATGCGCGGAAGCCCGGTATTGCGCCGTCGCGGACGGCAGTCCGCCCGGCGGCCCGCAAGCGGTTCCGGTCTCCTTCCGGAACGCCGGGGGGGAACTCGCGGAACGGACCGTAAAACTTGGTCTTTTCGGGATCGTCCAGGACGTGCGCCGCGATCCCCCGCTCGTAGCCCTGCAGGGCGACGCGCGGCAGGGTGTATCCCCGCCGCAGCGCCTCCCGGAGCAGACCGATCCATTGGCCGACGTACGCCGGGATCGCCCGCAGACGCGCGATGTAGTTCTCGTAGTTGCGGGTGGTCGCGAGGGGCACCTCGTCGGGTAACCGGGCGAGCTCCGTGTGGAAACCGCTGTCGGACGTCAGGGGGAGCAGGTGGCGGTTCTGCTCGAACCCTTGGATCGCGTCCCCCAGCTCCCATCGGAACATCGCATGGCTGACGCGATCGGTGTCGGACAGGGCGGCGGGATCGATGGCTTCCAGCCGCTCGAAGAGGCTGCGCCGGAACCCGGCCCGCCGCGCTTCGTCCGCGAGCGTGACGGAAGGGAGCCGGTCGTCGTAACGGTGGTCTCCGGTGGACGTCGCGAAGAGCGGGTCCTCGCGCAGCCGGAACTCCCATTCCTCGTCGATGAGGGCGTGCAGTTTCGCGCGGGCGTCTTGCGCCCGGGCGGCTGGCGGATCGACGAGCGCCAGTCCGAGAACAGCGGCAAGGAGGGGAAGGGCTTTGCGTTTCATTCGTCCTCCGGGGATTGAGGGCCCCAGTTTCCGTCACTCAAGCGAGTCGAGCGCTCGGAGACCCGCCGAGGGCCGGACGAGCTACGAGCTCGCCGCGCGGAGCGCTGCGTAGCAGGCCTGGAACAGCTCCGCGGCGCGCACCGGGCGCAGATCGATGCCGCCGGCGCCGGCGCGCACGAGGAGGATCTGGCGGATGCGGGACGTCACGACCCGGTTGCCGAACTCCAGGCGCAGGCCGCACGTCGCGACGGTGTCCCGCTTGATCGCGCTGCCCCCCCAGGTACAGCCCGCGATCGAAGTGCGGGCCGGCGAGAGGCCCTGCCGGTCGAACCAGCCTCCGGAGATCGAATAGTTCGAGCCGTCGAGCACCTGGATGACGTAGATGGAGTTCTCGGTCGTGACGATGACGCAATCTCCGCGCTGGAGGTCCGCCCGCGGAACCGACTCGAAGCAACGGGTTTGCTCGACGAGGCGATCAACGGTCCGGGCGAGGGCGATCACGGCTTTTTTCCTATCGCGCTCCTGGGGAATAGTCTAACCGGGCAAGCCGCCGGCGAGGAGGTTCCGAAATGACCGTGCTCATCCGATCGATGCTGTCGGCCTGGCTCGTTCTCGCCCCCCCCGGGGCTCTTTCTCCGGCACCCCCGGAGGGCGGGGAGGTCGCCGCCGCACGCAAGCTCTTCGAGGCAAATCTCGAGGCGATCCGGCGGCGCGATCGGGCGGCCTACCTGGCCTGCTACCTGGAGTCCGAGACGCTCGCCCGGACGGGCTCCGGCGGAATCGCCCTGGGGTTCGGCGACCTGGCGAAGAGCGCCGGGGAAAACTGGCCGGACACCTTCGACGCGAGCGACCTGCAGCTCGTCCCCGTAAAGCCCGGGCTCGTGTACGGGACTTACCGCTACCGCGTGCGGTATGGCGCCGAGGAGCAGGCCGGGCTCTCGGAACGCCTCTTCGTTTCGACGCCGGCGGGCTGGAAGATCGCGATGACGAGCGCCTTCCAGGCCCCCTCCGGGACGCCCCCCGCTCCCCGCGCCCTCGTCGGCGCCACCCTGGTGGACGGCACCGGCGGCCCGCCCGTTCCCGGCGCGACGGTCGTCGTCCGGGAGGGAAAGATCCTCTGCGCCGGGAAGGGCTGCGAGGTGCCGGCCGGCATGACCGCGATCGACGCGCGCGGGAGCTGGATCACGCCCGGTCTCGTCGACGCCCATGTGCACTTCGGTCAGACGGGCTGGGCCGATGGGCGACCCGACGCCTTCGACGTGAGGGACCGCTACCCGTACGAAAGGGTCGTGGCCGGCCTGGCGGCGAATCCTGAGCGCTGGTTCCGCTCCCAGCTCTGTTCCGGAACGACCGCAGTCTTCGACGTCGGCGGCTACGCGTGGTCGCTCGGGATGGCGAAGCAATGGGCGGGCGACACGCGCGCGCCCCACGTCGCGGCGGCCGGTCCTCTCCTGTCCACGCTCGACTTCTGGCTGAACCTTCCGGGCGAGCGGCAGTTCCTTTTCCTCGAGAACCCGGACTCAGCGCGCGCCGGGGTGCGGTACCTCAAGGAGCGCGGAGCGGACGCGGTGAAACTTTGGTACATCGTGACCCCGCAGCGCTCCGTCGAAGACTCGGCGCCTTCCGTGCTCGCCGCGGGCGAAGCCGCGAAGGCGCAGGGGCTGCCGCTCATCGTCCATGCGACGGGGCTCGCCGAAGCCAAGGTCGCTCTGCGCGCCGGGGCGAAGCTGCTCGTGCACGGCGTGATCGACCGCCCCGTGGACGAGGAGTTCATCCGACTCGCCCGGGCCGCGGGAACGATCTACTGCCCGACGCTCATGGTGTTCTCGGGATATCTGCGCATGTCCGAGGCGCTGGCCGCCCGTAAGGCGCCCGCCTTGGACGACCCGAACGGGTGCGTCGACGCCGGGACGCGGGCGAAGCTCGAGGAGACGGCCCGGCTCCGGCCACCGGAGAACCTCGCGGCAAACGCCGAGAGCGGCCGGGCGCGGCTGGCGACCATCGAGCGTTTCGGTCCCGCGAACCTCAAAGCGGTCGCCGCAGCGGGAATCTCGATCGCCATGGGGACGGACGCGGGAAACCCGCTGACGCTTCACGGGCCGTCCGTGTACGCCGAGATGGAAGGGATGCAACGGGCCGGTATGACCCCGATGCAGGTTCTCGTGGCCGCGACGCGCGGCGGCAGCCGGGCGATGGGGCGCGAGAAGGAATTCGGGACCATCGAGAAGGGCAAGGCGGCGGACCTGCTCGTCGTGGCAGCCGACCCGACGGCCGACGTCGCGCACCTGCGCCAGGTTCGCTACGTCGTGCGCGGCGGGGTCGTGCGCTCCATCGAGGAGCTCCGCGCGGTCGTGGCCGCGGCGAAGTAGTTCAGTTCACGCCCGTTCCCCAGAGGCCGGCACGCTGAGGCTGACCGGCGCCCTCCGGCCGAGACGTTGCGCGAGCGCCCGGAACCGCGGAGCTCCGGACAGCCTCCGCCAGTGCGGGAAGTTGATTCGGGCCCACAAGAGCGCGTTGCGGTCTCGATGAGCCTGTTCGAGCGCGTCGAGCGCCGCATCGTCTTCTCCGAGGGCCGCGAGCACGACCGCCCGATCGTAAGGCGGGACGTACTCGCGCTTGGCCCTCTCCTCGAGCTCCGCGAGGATTCCTCTCGCTTCGTCGATCTGGCCCGCTTCGGCGAGAGCGCCCGCCAGGAGCGCCGTGTAATGGCTGTATCGGCCTCCCGTCACCTCGCCCGCCTTCCGGTGCGCCGCGATCGCCTCGTCGTGGCGCCCGAGGGCGGTCAGCGCGATACCGTGCGACCAGAGCGCGAAGGGAGCGTCTCCCAGCGCCACGGCCGCGGCGAACTCGCCGGCTGCTTCCTCGAACCGCTCCGTGACCAGCCAGGGCCAGCCGACCGCCGCGCGGATGTTGCCGGAGTGCGGCTCCAGCCTGGCCCCCTCGTGCGCGGCGGAGACGCCCTCCTCGACTCTTCCGGCGACGCCGACGCAGAGGGCGAGCCAGAAATACGCCTCCGCCCCCGCCGGGTTGCGCTCGATGGCCAGCCGGAAGAGCCGCTCCTCGCGCGCGGTGTTCCAGCCGTAGTAATGCTCGAGAACACCCTGCGACAGAAGGACGGAGGCCGAATCTGGAGAGAGCTCCTCGGCCCGGTCGGCCGCCGCCCGGCCGCGGGCCCAGGCCTCCCACGTCGGGATGCCGCCGTAGAACCCCCAGACCGCCCAACCTTCCGAGAGCGCCGTGTATGCCTCCGCGAACTCGGGGTCCAGCGCGACCGCCCCTTCCAGCTCCGTGACCGCCTCCCGGAGCCGCCGCTGGTTCCAGAAGTAGCGGCCCTTGAGGTACCGGTCGTACGCCGCGACGTTTCTCGTTCCCGGCACGACGAGGCCGGAGAGGAGCGCGTCGAGACGGTCCCCGGACGCCGCGGCGGAGCCGAGGAGCCGCGGCCGAAAAGTGGCGGCGATCGCGCGCGCGATCTCGTCCTGCACGGCGAAAACGTCCGCCAGGTCGCGGTCCCAGCGCTCGGACCAGAGGATGTAGCCGCTTCCGACGTCGATGAGCTGCGCCGTCACGCGCAGGCGCTCGCCGGCCTGCCGCACGCTCCCGTCGAGAACCGTCGCCACGCCGAGCTCGCTGCCGATCCGCCGCACGTCATCGTCCTTTCCGCGGAAGGCGAAAGACGAAGTCCGCGCGGCGACGCGAAGGCCAGCGACGCCGGAGAGGGCGCCGATGATCTCCTCGGTCATGCCGTCGCTGAAGTACTCGCTCCCCGGGCCGACGCCGACGTTGCGAAAAGGCAGGACGGCGATCGACGGCTCCGGCGACCGCGCGGCGGGGTCCGAGGCGGTCGAAGGACGTGAGGGCGTCTCCGCGACGCCCGGCCGGGTCAGAACGCGTTCGGCGAGGCGCAGCGCGAAGACGAGGTCCCTCGCCGAGCGGAATCGCTCGGCGGGGTCCTTCTCGAGGCAATGGCGGATGATTTCCTCGACCTCGCTCGGGACGCTGCGCCCGGAGTCCGCCACCGGAGGCGGCTCCTCGCGGATGACGGCGACCATCGTCTCGACGGACGTGTCACGATGGAAGGCCCGGCGGCCCGTCACGAGCTCGTAGAGGACGGCTCCGAACGCGAAGATGTCCGAGCGCGGATCGGCCGGAAGCCCGCGCGCCTGCTCGGGGGACAGGTACCCCGCGGTCCCGAGCACGGCGCCGGGCTGGGTGCGCGCCTGCGTCGGGGCGTTTTCGTCACCGAGCGGAGCGGTCTCGTCGCGGCGCGCCAGGCCGAAATCCAGGATCTTGAGCAGCCCGTCGCGCGTGACGAACACGTTCTCGGGTTTCAGGTCGCGGTGGACGATTCCGCGCTCGTGCGCGGCGGCGAGCCCCTGCGCGATCTGCAGCGCCCAGTCGACGCAGCGCGCCAGTCCGATCTCCGCGGCCGACAGGCGCTCCCGCAGCGTCGCGCCTTCCAGGAGCTCCATGACCGCGAAGACGATTCCCTCGATCCGGCCGAAGTCGTGGATGGCGAGGATGTTGGGGTGGGAAAGCGCAGCGACCGCGCGCGCCTCCTGCTCGAAGCGCGCCAGCGACGGGGCGTCGGCGGCGAGATGCGACGGGAGGACTTTGACCGCGACCTCGCGGCCCAGCCGAGCGTCCCGGGCGCGATAGACCTCGCCCATGCCGCCCGCTCCGAGCGGGGAAACGATCTCGTAGGGGCCCAGCCGGGTGCCGGTGGAAAGCGTCACGGACTGCGCCTAAGCTACAACGAAAGGAGCTCTCCATGACGCGATCGAGGATCTCCCGCCGCGCGTTCGCCGGGACGGTCGGCGCCGCGCTCGGAGCGAGTCTGTTCCCGCGGTGGACCGCCGCCTCGCCGCAGCGGCCCGCCGCCGCGCGCGATTGGGTTCAGCTCAGCTCGAACGAGAATCCCTACGGACCCTGTGCGCGCGCGCTGGAAGCGATCGGGCGGCTCCGCGACGCCGCGTCCCGTTATCCCGACGCAATCGAGGAGGAGCTGCGCGAAGCGATTGCGCGGCACCATGGCGTCCCCGCGGACCGGGTCGTGCTCGGCAACGGCTCTTCGGAGATCCTGCGCATGGCCGCCGCGGCCTTTCTCGGGACCGGCCGCACGGTCCTGGCCGCGGAGCCGACCTTCGAAGCCGTGTTGGGATACGCCCGCGTGACGTCGGCGGAGGCCGTCAAGGTCCCGCTCACCGCCGACTTCCGGCACGACCTTCCGCGGATGGCCGACGCGTGCGACGCGCGCACCGGTCTCGTCTACGTCTGCAATCCGAACAACCCGACCGGCACGATCGTCGGCGCGGCCGAGCTCGAGCGATTTCTGGCGCGGGCGCCCGCGTCGGCCGTCGTCCTCGTGGATGAGGCCTACCACCACTTCGTCGAGAGCCCGGCGTATCGAAGCGCGGCATCGTGGCTCGAGCGTTTCCCCAACGTCGTCGTGGCGCGCACCTTCTCGAAGATCTACGGCATGGCCGGCCTGCGTCTCGGCTACGCGCTGGCCTCCGCGGCGAACGCCCGGGCGCTGAACAGCCACGCCTCCTGGAACAACGTCAACGCCGCCGCGCTCGCGGCGGGGCTCGCGAGCCTGGCGGACGCGAACGTCGTGCCCGCCCAGCGCCGGCTCTTGAACGACACGCGCAAATGGCTCTGCGCGGAGCTCGCGAAAGACGGGCGCCGCTACATCCCGTCGGAGACGAACTTCCTCATGATTCACGTCGGAGGCGACGTCGCGCCGGTCATCGCGGCGTTCCGCGAGAGGCGGATCCGCGTCGGCCGGAAGTTCCCGTCGCTGCCGGAGTGGCTGCGGATCACGGTGGGCACCCGGGAAGAGACCGCCGCGTTCCTCGCCGGCCTCCGCCGGATCGTTCCGAGCCGGGCTGCCGCCTAGCGCCTAGCGACCGTACTTTGCGAGGGCTGCCCGCAGCCGGTCGTGCGGGAGGGCTTCCACGCGCCGGTCGTTGGCGCCGGTCATGGTCTCCGCCGCGACGAGCGCGTTGACGATGGCTTCTTCCGTGGCTTGCACGGCGGCCTCGAACAGCGCCGAGATCCGCCGGTTGGAGACCATGCGGACCGAAGCCGTCTCGGGAGCGGCGGCGGCGCCCGGGTTGGCCGTCGAAAAGGCGAGGAAGATGTCGCCGGATCCGTCGCCCGACACGCTCCCCGTGCGGGCGAGACCGAGCGAGGCGCGGCGGGCGAGCCGCTCGAGCTGGTGAGGCAGCAGCGGGCATCCGTCGCGAGGACGACGATGATCGAGCCGGTCTCTGTTTCGGGATCCCTCGCCCCGGCGCCGCGCCGCGGCGGCGGCTCGGGGATCTCCGCTCCGACGGGCACCCCGGCGATCCGCAGGTCGCGACGGCGTCCGTGGTTCGCCTGGACGAGAGTTCCCACGAGGTAGCCTCCGCCGCGCTCGTCGAGCCGCCGGGAGGCCGTACCCGTGCCGCACTTGAAGCCGTAACAGATCATCCCGGTCCCCCCGCCGGTGTTGCCTTCGGGAACCGGCCCGCTACGCGCTCCGTCGAGCGCGGCGAAGACGTGCTCGGCCTTCACATGGAATCCGTTGATGTCGTTCAACCACCCGTCGTAGGTCTCTGCGACGACGGGAAGAGCCCACGGCTGGAAGAGCCGGTCGTGCCGCGCCGCCCAGGCGATGGAGGCGTCGCGCACCGTGCCGACGCTGTGGGTGTTCGTGATGAAAACCGGTCCTTCCAGGAGCCCGGCCTCCTCGATCCACGCGGTGCCGGTCATCTCGCCGTTCCCGTTGAGCGGGAACCAGCCCGCAAAGACGGGATCTTTCGAGTCCCGCCCCCGCGGGAGGATCGCCGTCACGCCCGTTCGCACCGGGCCCACGCCCACCCGGAGCGGCCCATCGCCCGACACGATCGAGACGAGCCCGACGGTGACTCCGGAGACGTCCGTGATCGCGTTGCCCGGGCCAGGGGTCCCGTCGAAGGGCACCCGGAGATCGCGCGCCCGCGGCTTGCGCTCCCCGGTTTGGGCTGTCGTCACGGCGAGGAAGATACCGAGACAGGCGCAGAGCAGGGCTTTCACGCGGGAATCGATCCTTCTGCCGGACGGCGCTCGCCTACCAGGCGATGCCGTAGTCCTCGCCGTGATTGCTCGAGCCCCCCCACATCGTTCCGTGCGCGCGGTCGAAGAAGATCGCGTTGATCGGGCCGGAGGTCTTCGCCTGCGCCTCGATCGTGTAGCCCATCCGGCCGAGCTCGTCGCGCACCCACGCTGGCACCGAGGCGTGCACGATCATCCTCCCGGGCCGCGACTCGTGGCCGCCGAAGGAGCTGCGCATCTGCTCGCTGTTGATGTTGGCCGCCTCGGCCGCCTCCTGCACGTTCATCCCGAACTCGACGACGTTCAGGAAGAACTGCAGCAGGTTCTGGTCCTGGCTGTCGCCGCCCTGGACGGCGAAGGAGAGATACGGCTTGCCGTTCTTCAGGGCGAGGGAGGGCGTGAGGGTGACGCGGGGTCGCTTGCCCGGGGCGACGACGTTGAAAGGGTTCTCCGCCGGATCCAGGACGAAGCTCTGCATGCGCTGGCTCATCCCCATGCCCGTCTTCCCGGCGATGACGGCCGGAACCCAGCCGCCGCTCGGGGTGACGGAGACGACCCAGCCCTCGGCGTCCGCAGCCTGGATGGAGGTCGTCCCGGCGTGGAAGCTCTCGGCGAAATCCGACCGCGCGACGGGCGCGTCGGGCGGCTGCGTGACCTTGCCTTTCGCCGGATCCGTACGCCACCTCTCGAGCAGTGCGCTGTAAGGGTTCTTCCTGCCTTCGAACGGATAGGGATCCCCCGGCCGGGCATCGGCGTCGTTGCGTTTCCAATCGATCTTCGCGGCGCGCTGCCGGGCGTATTCCTTGGAGAGCAGCCCGCGCCGCGGCTCCTCCGGAGCGACGGAGGGGTCGCCATAGTAGAAGTCGCGGTCGGCGAAGGCGAGGTTCATCACCTGGTAGATCGCGTGGAGGTACCGCGCGCTGTTGTAGCCCATCGCCTGCACGCCCATCGTCTCGAGCATGTTCAAGGCCTGCAGCATCGCCGGACCCTGCGTCCAGAAGTCGAGCTTATAGACGTCGATCCCTTTGTAGGCGGTCCTGACCGGCTCCTCGATCCGGACTTTCCATTCCGCCAGGTCTTCCGTCGTGTGCAATCCGCCGAGCTCCCGCGAGGCGCGCACGAACTCCGCGCCGATGTCGCCCCTGTAGAAGCGGTCGTTTGCCGCCAAAATCGCGTCCTTCCGGTTCTTCCCCGCGGCTAGCGCCTGCTTCTCCGCCTCGACGAGCTTGCGCAGCGTCGCCCCCAGGTCGGGCTGTCGGAAGAGCGAGCCCGCTTCCGGCGGGCGGTCTCCGGGCATTGGGAGCATCACGCGGCGTGAGTCGGGCCACTCCATGAGGCGGGCGCGGGTCCGGGTGATCGAGCCGACGAGCTGCTGCTCGATCGGGTAGCCATCGGCGAGCTCGATCGCGGGCGCGAGCACCTCGGAGAGCGACAGCTTGCCGTACTCGGCGAGCATCGTCATCAAGCCGCCGGGAGTGCCCGGCGTGGTCGCGGCGAGCGGCCCGAACTCCGGCGGATAAGAGAGCTTCTTCGATTGGAAGAACTCCGGCGTCGCTCCCGTGGGAGCCACTCCGAGCGCGTTGATGCCGATGACCTTTCCGGCGCGCGGGTCGAAGATCAGGGCCTGCGTCTCGCCGCCCCAGCCGAGCGTGTCCCACATCGTGCAGGTCGCGGCCAGCATGGCGCACGCAGCGTCCACCGCGTTGCCCCCCTTCTGGAAGATCATCGCGCCCGCCGTCGCGGCGAGGGGCTTGCCGGTGATCGCGACCCACTTCTTCCCGTGGAGCACGGGCTTGACTGTTGCGGCGACGGCCAGGCCGCCGATGGCGCAAGCGAGGCCAGCGGCCGTGGTGACTCTCCGACGCATGCGCATCTGGTTTCGAGGGGTCATTCGCTCTCGCTTTCGATGGACCCGCGGTTGGCGCCGCCATAGTCTAACCACGAGGCCGCCCAACTTCCGGCGCACCTCGATTCTCAAGGAGGCGCAAATGCGGAATCGAGCCGGGACACTGGCCGCCTGGCTGGCCCTCGCGGTCGCGCGCATCGCGTCGGCGCAGAACATCACAGAGTATCCGCTCCCCACACCCGGCAGCAGTCCCTGGGGGATCGCAGCCGGCCCGGATGGGGCGCTGTGGTTCACAGAATCTCTGGGGAACCGGATCGGGCGAATCACGACGGGAGGAACCATCACGGAGTTCACCATACCCACCCCGAACAGTTTTCCCGTGGATATCGCTGCCGGTTCCGACGGAGCCCTCTGGTTCACCGAAGACACGGCGGCCCGAGTGGGGAGGATAACGGTCGCAGGCGCTGTCACGGAGTTCCCAACCGGAGCTTTCTCCATCGGGGACGGACCGGTCGGGATCACCCTGGGCTCGGACGGGAACATCTGGTTTACGGAATGGGAAGCAGGACAAGTCGGAAGGATCACACCCGCTGGGGGCATCACCCTGTTCACGATTCCCGGACCGGGTCCGAGCACGCCGAGCGCCATCGCCGCCGGCCCCGACGATGCGCTCTGGTTCACCGAGCAGGCCGCCAACAGGATCGGGCGGATCTCCACCCAGGGCGCGATCACTCAGTTTGCGATCCCCACAGCGGGGAGCGGCCCGAGAGACATCGTCTCGGGCCCGGACGGAGCTCTCTGGTTCACCGAGGGGGACGCAAACAAAATCGGGCGCATCACGACCGAAGGCCTGGTCACCGAGTTTCCCCTCCCGCCCGGAAGTCTTCCCTGGGGAATCACGACCGGACCGGACGGTGCGCTCTGGTTCACGGAGCCCGGCTCCAACAGGATCGGACGCATCACGACCGCGGGTGTCATCACCAGTTTCCCGATTCCCACTCCGGGCAGCGTTCCCACGACCATCGCCGCGGGCCCCGACGGCGCGATGTGGTTCACGGAGCGGTCGGGCAACAAGATCGGGCGGATCTCGACCGGCGCCTCCGCGACCTGCACTCCGGACGCGATGACGCTCTGTCTCTTCGATCGCTTCCGCGTCTCGGCCACGTGGCGGACATCCACCGACCTGGGGCTCGCGACGGCCGTCCCGCTGACCGCGGGCTCCGGCTATTTCTGGTTCTTCGATCCGGTCACGATCGAGGTAGTCGTCAAGGTCCACAATGGGTGCGCCTTCAATGCCCGGCACTGGATCTTCGCGGCGGGTCTGACCAACGTCGAGGTCAACCTGATCGTGACGGACACGAAAACGGGGGGGACGCGGACCTACACGAACCCGATGAACACGCCCTTCCAGCCGATCCAGGACACGACGGCATTCGAGACGTGCCCTTAAGAAACGGAGTCTCTAGGCCGCGACCTCGTGCTTCGCGTTCGTCCAGGCCGCCATCCCGCCGACGACGTTCGTGACGCGGGAAAAGCCCTGCTGCTCGAGGATGCTCGTCGCGATCGAGGAGCGGTAGCCGCCGGCGCAGATCGCGGCGACGGGGCGGTCGCCGGCCACCTCGGCGGCGCGGGCCGGGAGGACGTTCAGGGGAAGGTGGCGAGCCTGCGGGATGTGCCCGCCGGCCCATTCGCCGGGGCGTCGGACGTCGAGCACCTGGAGCTCCGGCTGTTCCCGGATGCGCGCCGCGAGCTCGTCCACGGTGATCTGCTCGGTCTTCGCGAGCGGCAGGCCCGCCGCGTCCCAGGCGACGACGCCCCCTTCCAGGTACCCGATGACGTTCTCGAGGCCGACGCGCGCCAGGCGCATCCGCGCCTCGCCGATGCGCTCCTCGTCTTCCGTCACCAGGATGATCGGGGCGGCCGCATCGAGCAGTGTCCCTGCCCAGGACGCAAACTGGCCTCCCAGCCCGATGTTCCAGGAGCCGGGCACGTGGCCCGAACCGAACTGCGGTGAGGGCCGGGTATCGAGGATCACGGCTCCCGCTTCCCTGCGCCGGGCGACGTCCGCCGGGGAAAGCGGCGGGGGTGCGGGGAGTTGCTCCAGCGCGCCCGCGCCTTCCCGGTTGATCGCCACGTCCCGCCCGAAATACTGCGGCGCCTCCGGCAGGTCCGTCGTCATCATGCGGACGAACTCCTCTCGCGGCATCGGCTGCAACGCGTAGTTGAATCGCCGCTGATGTCCGATCGTCGAGGAGGTCTCGCTCGAGATGTTGCGTCCGCAGAGCGAGCCGGCGCCGTGCGCAGGGTACACGGCGACGTCGTCGGGCAGCGTCAGGAGCTTCCCGTGGAGGGAGTCATAGAGCATCCCGGCGGCCTCCCGCGGCGTGATCGTCGCGCCGTGCAGGTCGGGCCGTCCCACGTCGCCGATGAAGAGCGTGTCCCCCGTCAGGACCGCCTGTGGAGCCCGGGAGGACTTCGAGCGGTCGAACACGAGGATGGAGACGGACTCGGGGGTATGTCCGGGGGTCTCGAGGAACCGCAGCGTGACGTCGCCGAAGGAGATCTCGTCCCCTTCCCGCACCGCCACGTGAGGGAACCTCGCTCCCGCTTTCGCGCTCATGTAGACCTTCGCACCGGTTTTTTCTGCGAGCTCGCGGTGGCCCGACACGAAGTCCGCGTGGAGGTGCGTCTCGAGGACGTGCCGGATGGTCAGGCCCTGCCGCCGCGCTTCCTCGAGGTACTCCCCGATGTCCCGGCGCGGGTCCACGACGGCGGCCTCTCCGTCCGAGCCGATCATGTAAGAAGCCTGCGCGAGGCAGCCGAGGTAGAGCTGCTTGAAGAACATCCGCCGAATATTACCCGGGGGCGTCGCTGCTGTAGTCGAGGTCGAGCGGCCGGGCCAGCAGCTCCTTCATCTCAGCGAGCCGGCCCCGCGCGGCAGCCGTTCGCCGGCGCCAGAGGGCGGCGAATGGAGCCCAGCCGGGATGGTGCCCGGCCAGCCGGTCGTAGTCGGCGTTCCAGCTTTCGCGCTCGCGGTCGAGCGATTCGAGCAGATCCGCCACCCGCCCCGCCTCGCCGGCCGAGGCGAACAGGTTGACTGCGACCTCGAACCGCGCGCCGAAAGGGAGCCGCAGCCCGATCTCCCGGGCCATCCGGCCCAGGCGCGACCTCGAAAGAAAGAAGCCGCACAGAGCGGGGGACAGGATGTACCGAACGACATCGGAGAGACGGACTTCCTCGTCGGTATTTGCCGCGGCGGTCGGCAGCTCTCGGAGGGCGGGCTCCAGCGGCTCGAGGGACATCCCCCCGCGGGAGAGAAGGGCCTCTCGCGTCTCCCGCGCCAGAGACCCGTAGGACGAATCCGCGGAGGGCTCCCTCTCGACGGCGAGCGTGAAGACGGGGATCCACTCGAGGCAGAACCGCAGGAAGCCGCCGTCGGCGGCCCGGTCGAGATACGCGAGGCACAACCCGACGTGGTCGGGCGCCGCGACCGTATCCAGCTCGGGCGGCGCGAAGCCCGCGCCGGCGAAGCGGCGGGCGGCCCAGAGCGAGGAGGGTCCGTTCAGCTCCGCCGGAACGTCCCGATACAGGCTGGCGTAGGGGTACACATTGAGCAACAGCAGCTCGGTGTATGCGGCCGACGCGTCAGCCCCGGCGTCCGCGGGAGGGCCGAGCCAGGAGCGTCCGAGGGATGCGAGCTCGCTCACCGCCGGTAGGCCTCCTTCGCCGGCCGAAACGGACGGAGCATCCAGTGGGGGCGGCGCCATTCTCCGCGCGGCGGCCGCGCCATGGCGAGCCACCGGCGGTACACCTCGTGCGCCCGGTGCGTGTCGACGAGGACGTCGCCGTAGCGGTCGCCGGGCCGCGCCTGGCTCACTCGGACCTTCTGGTGCCAGCAGTGCCCGCCGGAAATCGGATCGGGCTGAACGGGAAAGGTCAGGTTCTGGTGCACGCCGGCGTCGGTCCACCAGATGCGCTGCGTGTCCGGATCGGAGGACTCGTAGGGCTCGACGCCGCGCACCTGGCGCAGCCCCCAGGAGGACCCCGCCTCGGAGAGCTCGACGAGGGCGGACGCGATGCGGTTGGTGCCGTCCCCCTCGGCCAGGCGCCAGCGTCCGAGGTGATGGGAGCACGCGACGACACCGGGCCGTATCCCTTCCGTCACCCAGACCTTGTCCACGAAGTGGCCGATCTCCGTCTCGACGCGCACGAGGTCTCCGCTGGAGACCCCCAGGCGCTCGGCGTCGGAGGAGTGCATCCAGGTAGGGTTCGAGTGCGAGATCTCGACGAGCCATTTGGCGTTGGCGCTGCGCGTGTGGATGAGCGTCGGCAGCCGGTACGTCGAGAGAAGGACGAACTCCCCCGCGTCGCGGTCGACCTCGGAGGGATGGACGTGGCTGCGCACGTACTCGGGCACGGCGAGCTCCGGCCAGCCGAACTCGGCGAGGGTCGCCGAGTAGATCTCGAGCTTCCGGCTCGGCGTCGGAAATCCCTGGCGCGGACGGCCGTCCACCATGACCCCCACCGGCCGGCCGAGGTCGGTTGCGACCGGGACCGGCGTCGGCACGATGTTGAGCAGCGCCGCGGGCGCCGCGGCCGAGTACACGATGCCGCTCTTCTCGTCGGTCCGCGTGGCGGAGACCTCCTCGGGAGCGAGGATGCGCTCGAACTCCGGCTCGGGGCCCGCCCGCATCTCGAAGGCCCCGTAGCGCCGCATGTACGCGAGCGGCGTCAGCCCCTCTTTCGCGGCCGCCTCCGGGAGGCCCGGAACCGACTTCTCGAACATCCAGCCGAAGTAGTCGTCCACGGTGATCGGTTCGCCGGGCCGGCCGGGGGACTCGAAGTGCTTGCGGATACCGAGCGTGCCGTCCGGGTCGATCCGCCAGGAGAGATCGATCCAGAACTCGACCTCTTCCCAGACCTCCCCGGGGTTCGCTTCCCAGGTGCGCCGCACCTTCTTCCCCAGTCTCTCCATCGCGACGCGGCGCACCGGCTGCCGGAACGCGATCCACCGGCCGGCGTGGGTCTCCTGGCTCATGACGTCGTGCCGCTCCGACCCATGCCCCATCGGCAGTACGTAGTCGGCCCACCACGCGGTCTCGCTCCACGTCGGCGTCAGCGCGACGTGGAGCCCGATCTTCGACTCGTCGCGCAGCGCCTCGAGCCAGGTGAACCCGTCCGGGTTCGTCCACATCGGGTTGTAGACGCGCGTGAAATAGACGTCGAGCTTGCCGCGGCCTTCCTTGAGGAAATGCGGCAGCAGGTAGCTCATCTCGAAATAGGAGAGCGGGTACTCGAGCGGCCAGGAGAGCTCGTTCCAGCGCGGGACGTGCGGCGGAAGGTGCGGGGGCCGGGGCACCCACTTGTCCCACCCGTTGGCGGAAGTTCCTCCCGACCTCCCCACCGAGCCGGTCAGGACGTTCAGGAACCAGAGGCAGCGCGCAACCTGCCAGCCGCCGAGGTTGCCGCTGCCGGCGCTCCTCCAGTTGTGCGCGGCGAGGCGTCCCTCGCACCCGGCGACGTCCTCCGCGATCCCGGCGAGGACCTGCGCGTCCACGCCCGATTCCTTCGCGGCGAACTCGAAGGTGTACCGCGCGTAGCGCGCTTCGAGCGCCGACTCGAAGGCTTCGAAGGTGACGGGCGAACCCGGGTGCTCCGCCTGCAGGTACTGCTGCCAGTTCACCCACCGGCGCACGAAATCCCGGTCGTACCGCCCCGAAACGATCAAGTGGCGCGCGATCGCCAGCAGGATCGCAGCCTCCGAGCCGGGCCAGGGCGAGATCCATGTGTCCGCCAGGGAGGCGGTGTTGGAGAGCCGAGTGTCCCACACGATGAGCTTCGCGCCCGCGAGCTTCCCCTCGACGATGCGCTGCGCGTGCGGGTTGAAGTAGTGGCCGGTCTCGAGGTGGCTGCTGATGAGGAGGATGACCTTTGCGTTCGCATGATCGGGGCTGGGCCGGTCGAACCCCATCCAGAAGGCGTAGCCGGCGCGCGCTCCGGAGGAGCAGATGTTCGTGTGTGAGTTGTGGCCGTCCAGCCCCCAGGCCGGAAGGATCCACTCCATCAGGCCATCGTGTCCCGGGCGGCCGACGTGGTACATCACCTCGTTGTGGCGGCCCTCCTGGATCGCCGCGCGGATGCGGCCCCCGATGTCGGCGAGGGCTTGGTCCCAGGAAATGCGCACCCACCGCCCCTCTCCCCGGCGTCCGGCGCGCCGTAGCGGATACAGGATGCGGTCCGGGTCGTTGACCTGGTTGATCGTCGCGGGACCTTTCGCGCAGTTGCGTCCGCGGCTGCCGGGGTGGGCCGGGCTCCCTTCGAACTTGCGGACCTCGAGCGTCTCGCGGTCCACCCAGCCGAGCAGGCCGCAGGCGGACTCGCAGTTGAAGCAGACGGTCGGGACGAGCATGTAGTGCCGGGGGACTTTCCGCGGCCACGCGCGGTGGTCCCACTCGGTCCAGTCGTCCCAGGCTTCCGCGGGGGGGTACTGCTGCATCCGCTCGCCCTCCGCCGTGGACTGCGGTGGCAGCGCGACCGGCAGGCCCCGTCCCGGGATCTTCGCGCTCAACTGTTGGGCACCTGCTGGGGAGCCATCACGAAGGCCCATTCATAGAGGAAGAGGCCGGCGAGCGACAGGACGGCCGCGAGCCCGAGCGAGACGGGATGACCCGGGCCCAGGATCAGCAACGCGAGCGGAACGAGCAGTCCCCCGACGACCGCCCCCAGGTAGTGCGGCGCATACCGGCCGCGGGTGATCATCCGAGCCGCCGTTTTTGCCACGAGGCTCGCGTGGGGTGTGGCGAACTCGGCGGACGTCATGGCCAGGTTGGCCGCGAGACCGGCGCCGAGAGTCCAGGCCAGGACCCGCGTGGCCTCCGGCGAGAGTCCCGCGATGAGGCCCGCGATCAGCAGCGCGGCGGCGCCGGCCATGACCGCCTGCACGAGGAGATGGGGCGCGAGCAGAGGGCTCTGCCACAGATCGCGGCCTTCCGCCTGGGCGAAGAGGAACGCGGTATAGACCGCCGCGAGCGCGGCGAGCGCGACCCCCGGCCAGGCTGCGGCGGGGGCGAGCCATTCCGGCCCGAAGTCGTATCCGACGAAGGAAGCCGCGGCCGCCAGGCCGAAGGCCATCAAGATCCATGCGCCGCGCACCAGCCATGACTTCGTCTGAGGCCGCGTGAGGATCTTCAGAAAGCGCTCGGGTCGGTCGAGGTCCCAGACGAGGAGCCCGGTCGTCAGGACGGTGAAGACGAGCGCGATGAGCGCCGCCCACGTCGTGAAGAGCGGCGCGGCGGGGAGCCATCCCAGGGCCACGCCCGCAGCGGCGATCAGGAACGCGCCGGCGGCGATCGCCTTGGTGACGAGATACGCCGGGACCTGCCAGTGCCAGGGAATCCGGTGCGCCGCGTTGTACGTCTCGCGAGGCGCGGCCGCCGAGCGGACGAGCGCGCCCGCCATGCGCCCCTCGCCGATCCGGATCGGGCCGCGCCAGTCCTGCCCGCGCGGCACCTCGGACCAGAGGTGTCCGTTCTCGGCCGTCGCCAGGGTCGGCAGGATCGCCGACTCTTCCGCCTCGATGTAGAAGAGCTTCGGCCGTGTCGCCTGCTCGGGCTTGCGGACGGCGACGCGGTTCGTCGCGAGCGCTCGCGCGACCTCGGAGACGGGATCGTTCATGTCGCCCGCGAGGATGGCATGGACCGGGCAGACAACGACGCAGGCGGGCTCGAGGCCGACGTCGGTCCGGTGCGCGCAGAAGTGACATTTCGCGGCGGTCCCCGTGTCCGGATCGATGTGGATCGCGTCGTAGGGGCAGGCCTGGAGACAGGCCTTGCATCCGATGCACGCCTCGCCGTCAAACTCCACGATGCCGTCCCGGCGCTGGTACATCGCCGTCGTCGGGCAGATCGGGACGCAGGGCGGGTCCGCGCAGTGATTGCAGCGCGTGACCTGGAAGTAGCGCCGCGTGTCGGGGAAAACCCCCTTCTCGACGTACTTGACCCAGGTGCGGTGGACGCCGACGGGGACTTCGTTCTCCGACTTGCAGGCCGTCGAGCACGCATGGCACCCGATGCACCGGCGGTTGTCGATGACGAAGGCGTAGTTCATGGACGCTCGAGCCGCGCCCCACCCGTCTGACGGCTCGCCGCGGTCGAGGAGCGGCCGAAGTGCTTGAAGAACATGGCTGAAGTCTCCGGACGCGCGTTGGAGTCTATCCCCGGCCGGCCCATGCCGGGCACGCGGCGGCGGACCTGAGGGAACCGTGGGGTAGGATGCGCAGTCTTTCGACCTGTCTCCGACTTAAACAAAGACGCATGATCCAGGGTCGCGCCGACATACTGATTCTCGGAGCCGGCCTGCAGGGAGCCGGAGTGGCCCTCGAGCTCGCGCGGCGAGGCGTGAGCGTCACGCTGCTGGACAGGGACGCGCTACCGCTCAATCGGGCGAGTCTCCGCAACGAAGGGAAGATCCACCTGGGTCTCATCTACGCCAACGACCCTTCGCTCGTCACGGCGTTCCTGCAGCTCGAAGGCGCCCTCCGGTTCCGCCGGATCGTTGCGCGCTGGCTCGGCCCCGATGTGAGCTGGCTGGCGCTCTCGCATCCGTTTCACTATCTCGTCGCACGCGACTCTGTCGTCGCTCCGGACCGGCTCGCGGACCACTACGCCGCGGTCGAGGAGAGGTGCAGGCGCCTGCTCGAGCAGGACGCGGACCTCGACTACCTCGGCGAGCGGCCGCGGCGTCTGGTGCGGCCCCTGGCGGAATCGGAGATCGCGACCCATTTCGATCCGGAACGGTTCAGCGCCGGATTCGCGACGGCGGAGCTCGCGATCGATCCCGACGTTCTGGCAGTGTCCTTACGACGAGCGCTGGCCGACTCGCCGGAGGTCACGTTCCTTCCGTCGCGTGTCGTGCGCGCCATCACGGAGGGACCCGACGGCTTTCGCGTCGAGGGAGACGGAGTTGAGGGGACCTGGTGTCTGCGCGCCCGGCAGGTGGTAAACGCCACCTGGGAGCGGCGGCTCGCTTTGGACCGCCAGCTGGGCCTCCACCCCCCCCGGGACCTGCTGCACCGACTCAAGTTTCGCGTCATCGCGCGGCTCCCGCCGGAGCTGCACGAGGCGCCGTCCGTCTCGATGGTGCTTGGCCGTTACGGCGACGTCGTGATCCGGAGCAACGGAACGGCCTTTCTCTCGTGGTACCCGGCGGGGCTTCGCGGATGGAGCAACGACATCGAGCCGCCGGCCGACTGGGACTTCTTCTGTCGGGGCGAGATCGACCCCGAGCGCGCGCGGGGGATCGCAGCCGACACACTTGCGGGCATCGACGCCTGGTTCCCCGGGGTCTCGCGCGGCAAGCCTCTCATCGTCGATGCCGGAGCCATCGTCGCGATCGGCCGCAGCGACGTGGACGACGTCGCGAGCGCCCTTCACGACCGCTCGCGCGTCGGCGTCACGTCGCGAGACGGATATCACTCGGTGAATCCGGGAAAGCTCACGACCGCACCGCTCTTTGCCCTCCAAGCCGCGGGCCGGGTCGAGGCTTTCGGCGTCGCGAGGAAGGCCGTTTCGTGAGAGCCGGCTCGGCCCACCCCAAAGTCGTCGCGCTGGTCCCCGCGTGGAAGGCTTCGGGGTTCATCGGCGAGACAATGGACGCGCTTGCCGCGCAGACCTGCCCGAACCTGGAGATTCTCATCTCCGACGATGCGTCACCCGACGACACCGCCGCGATCTGTGAACGATACGCGGGCCGAGATGCCCGGTTCCGGCTCATCCGGCAGCCGCGAAACCTCGGATGGACGGGGAACGTGAACGCCCTGCTCGCGACGGCTCGGGGCGACTATCTCCTCTTCGCATTTCAGGATGACCTGCCCGAACCGGATTATGTGCAGCGGTGCGTCGCCGCCTTGGAGGCGAACCCCCGCGCGATCATGGCTTTCTCGGACATCACGCTCGTCCAACAGGATGGACGTCTTGAAGAAAAATCCTTCGCCGCTCTCGATGGCCTGACCGATCGCTTGCGGCGCGCCCGGGTGATGGCGCAGGTGCCAGGGTCGTGGTGGATCCCCAACCGCGGCGTGTTCCGAGCGGCGGCCGCTCGGACCATCGGCGGCCTGCGGCGTCACCGCGCGGGCGAAGTCTCCGCTGACTGGCCGTGGCTGCTGCACATGAGCCTTCTGGGTGAGTTCGTTCGCATCCCCGAGCGTCTGGTGACGAAGATCTACCAGCAGCGGAGCCTGTCGCGTCAATGGAACTTCGACATGCGGTCCTGGAGAGCGGTCACGCTGTCAGCAATGAAGGCGGTTTCGCGGGCGGAAATCCCCGAGCGGGAGAAGCTCGCGCTCTACGGAACTCTCGCCGGAACTCTTACCAGGATCTTCGGGGGCCGGCTCTGGCGCGCAGCCCGGCGCATCTTTCGCCGTCCGGGCCGCCGGCGATCGACTCCGATTTCGGAGCCGCCCCGCCGAGAAGACGCGGAACGGTTCACGAACTGATCTCGACGGCGAAGTCGGGCGTCAGCCGCAGGCGCAGGTGCGCGAGCCGGCAGCGCCAGCCTTCGCGCCGGATCCGGGCCTCGACGCGCTCCCAGATCCAGACCGCGACGTTCTCGGCGGTCGGCGCGACCTCGCGGAACGCGGGGACGTCCAGGTTGAGGTTCCTGTGGTCGAGCGGAGCATCCACTTCCTCTTTGAGCACCCGATCCAGGTCGGTCAGGTTGACGACCATTCCCGTCGCCGGATCCGTTTCTCCCTCGACGGCCACCTCGAGAGTGAAGTTGTGACCGTATCCGTGCGGGCTTTCGTCCCCGTAGACCGCTCGGTTTTTCTCATCGGGCCAGTCGGGCCGCCAGAGGCGGCGGCCGGCATTGAAGTGAATGGTGCGCGAAAGCCGGATCACGCTCGCGCCGGGTCGGGCTCGAAGATCTTGCCCGGGTTGAGGATTCCCAGCGGGTCGAGGGTCCGCTTGACCGCGCGCATCGCCTCGAGGACCTCCGCCGAGTGCCGTAGGTGGAGGTAGCTGCGTTGCGTCAAACCGACGCCGTGCTCTCCCGTGATCGTGCCCCCGAGGGCGACGACGGCGCGGAAGATCTCCGTGATCGCGGTGTCGCGCGACGCCAGCCAGCGCTCCCGCTCTCCCGGCGGCTCCACCACGTTGACGTGGATGTTGCCGTCCGCAGCGTGCCCGTACGACACGACGAGCAGACCGTGGCGGTCCGCGATCTCCCGGACCACGCGGAAGAGTTCCGCGAGCCGCGTCCGCGGAACGGAGCAGTCTTCCTCCGCATAGGGGCCCAGGCGTTTGACCGCTTCACCGACCGCGCGGCGAAGCCGCCAGAGCTGGCGCTGCTCGGGCTCCGACACGGCGAGGACCACCTCCGTCGCGCCGGCCCCGTCCAGGATTTCGCCGAAGCGCTCGACGTCCCGCTCGACGACGTCTTCCTCGAACCCGTCGGCCTCGACGAAGAGATGCGCGTTCGCATCCGCGGGAAGCTGGAGCGCCAGCGAGGCCGCCGAGACCTCCGCGGCGCGCCGCTCCATGAACTCGCAGGCGGAAGGCTCGCGCCCCGACCGGTAGAGCAGCGGGACCGCGGCGAGCGCCTTTTCCTCCTCGGCGAACGAGGCCCAGAGCAGCCGCCGGTGCGACGGCAGCGGCAGGAGCCGGAGCGTCGCCTGCGT
>JBHENW010000189.1:0-4150 GCA_046261875.1 Thermoanaerobaculia bacterium
GGCCGGACCTCGGCAAGGTGTGGCAGTTCCGGCCGGAGACGGAAAAGGTGCTCGAAACTCCCTGGAGCCGGGCCGACGAGATCGTGCCCGGCTATCCTCTCGATCCGGGATTCGATCCGGCCGCGTACGCGCAGCGCTTCGACGGACAGATCGAGCAGATCGGGGACGCGACGCACGGCCTCCATCCCGCCGAGCGGTACCGCCTGACGCTGCCGTCGGGAGACGAGGCCGTCCTCTGGGTCGCGCGCGACCTCGACCGTCTCGTCGTGCGCGTCGAACACGCGAAGAAGGATGGGAACGACGAGCACCAGCCTTTCACGGACACCCAGCTGCTCGACGTGAAGGTCGGGGCGAAACCCGATCTCTTCGAGCCGCCCGTCGGATTTCAGCCGGTGAAGACTTACGAGGAGCTCAGCCGGAAGTAGCCGGTCTCAGGCGGCCTGCGAAACGGCTTCCTTCTCGAGGGGACGGAACTCGCGGAAGAGGAAGTGGTCATAGAAGTACTGGATCAGGAGAAACGACAGCACGACGAGGAAGTCGCTGCGTTCCTGCGAAAAGCCCATGACTCTCCATAGCGCCAGGTACAGGCCCTCCGGAAAAGAGCGTGGCCCCGACCATCGCGCCGTAGAACACCCCCACTCCGGTGGCGCCCCGCCAGCCGCCGGACGACTTGGTTCCCGATCTGCCCCCGCTCCGCCTGCCGTCCCAGGATGAGCCATCCAGGGCCCGGATCCGGGCGTGGCGAGCGCGGGCCCGGAAGCCGGCGTGGTCGATGGATGCGCCCTCACTCTCTCCGGGAGACCGTCCGGCGCGATCTTGACCGAGCCGGGCCGGTAGAATGTCCGGTCCCATGTTGCGCTTCGGTACGGTCGCCGTGGACCCTCCGCTGATCCTGGCCCCGATGGCCGGCATCACCGACCACGCCTACCGGCTCATGCTCCGCCGGATCGGCGGAGTCGGGCTCGTCACGATGGAGTTCATCTCCTCGGAGGCGATCACGCGCGGCAGCGCGCGCCAGTTGCGCAAGCTCGTCTTCTCGGACGAGGAGCGCCCGCTCTCGATCCAGATCTACGGCTCCGACCCGCAGCGCATGGCCGCGGCGGCGGAGATCGTGGAGGAGCTGCGTCCCGACGTCTGCGACATCAACATGGGCTGCCCGGCCAACAAGGTGCTCAAGGGCTGCGCCGGAGCGGCTCTCATGGGCGACCTGCCGCTCGCGCGGCGGATCGTGCGGGAAGTCCGTTCGCGCCTCTCCATTCCTCTGACGGTGAAGTTCCGACTCGGCCTCGACGATTCGCGCCGCAACTTCCTGGACCTCGGGCGCATCTGCCAGGACGAGGGGGCCGCCGCCGTCGCGCTCCATTCCCGCACTGCCCGCCAGATGTACACGGGGCGGGCCGATCGCAGGGAGATCGCCGAGCTGAAGCGGCACCTCGCGATCCCGGTCATCGGGAACGGGGACATCGAGACTGCCGAGGACGTCGCCGCGATGCTCGCGGAAACCGGCTGCGATGGCGTGATGGTCGGCCGCGCCACGATGAAGAACCCCTGGATCTTCCGGCAGGCGGCGGAGCGGCTCGCCGGTAAAACGCCCCGGGAAGCTTCGCTCGAAGAGCGTCGCGACCTGATCCTCGGCCATTTCCGGGAGATCGAACGGACGGCGCACGAGCCCCGGGAGGCGCTCCACAAGCTGCGCACGATGACCGGCTGGTACACGCACGGCCTTCCGAACGGCCGCGCGCTGCGTGTGCGGATCTCCGAGCTGCGAACGCCGGAGGATTTCCGGGCGGCGGTGGAGGACTTCTTCGAGAACGACTCCCGCCCGGATTTCGGCCCGGCCGAAGGTTTGGACTCTCGATCGATTCTCGGGTCGGAGGTGAATGCATGAAACGCCCCCGGCTGGTCCTCTTCGCACTGATCCTGGCGGTCCCCGGCTGTACCACCTCGACGACCCACAGGCGCCCGCGGTGCAGGAATACAGCTTCAGCGAGACCCTCACCGATGGGCAGACCCGACTGAACCGCTACACGAGGCGCCGGCGACGAAGTCGAATCTGGACAAAGGCCAGGAGAGCGCCGCCGTGGAATGCCTGACCCAGTCTTTGCGAAATACGTCGTTGCCCGTCCAGACGGGCAACGATCCCGAGAAGGTCGCGGACGTTTTTCTCGTCCGATGGACGTGGCCGGTTCCGGTGCCGCCGACCCCGACGAGCTTTCGGCGCGGATGATCGGAGGTGGAGGCCTCGGCGCGGACATCTCCGGTTGCTCGGCCTGCGTGCGGCGGATCGAGTACCCGTACGGGCTCAAGTGCGAAGCGCGAGAACGGGGCGGCCAGTTGGACTGCCGGGAGCATTCATCGAACGTCTGTTCGACGGCGCCGACGGCGTGTCTCCGGGGCTCTTTCGGCGTGGCCGGGGACGCAATCATTTTCTAGGGCGGCGCGCCGGCCGCCTCCCGACCTTAGGATCTCTCAAGCGGGAATGACGGCGGCCTCCCGGCCGGTTCGTCTTCCCAGCATGAAACGCATCGTGGTCCTGCTGCTGGGGGTCGTGGCGTTGACGGCCGCCGGCTCCGCTCAGACCCAGCGAAAACAGACGTCCGTCAAGACGGTGGCCGGGCGCTTCCCGCTCCAGGTCACCGCCGAATACCTCGGGATGGCGGGATCCAAGACGGTCATGCGGGTGCGCCTCGCGTCCCCCGAGCTCGCCCGGGCGGCGCTCTCGCGCGGCGTCCGGTCCTTCGCCGGGGAGCTCAAGGGGACGATTTCCCGGGGAGCGGCCGCGGTCGATACGTTCGAGTACCCCGTCGCCGGTGAGCTGAAGGAGGGGGAGCCCTTCACGTACGCCTTCCTCCGGGCGGTCCACCCCGGCTCCTACCGTCTGATCCTGACCGTGACCGCGCCGCAGGGAATCGAGGTCGGCGAGGGGAGCGTGGACCTGGCCGTCCCCGAAGTCGGCACTCCCTTCAGGCCGGAGATGGCGCCCTCCGAGGCGAGCACGCTGCCATCGGCGGAAGCGATCGTCATCGCCGATGAGGCCGACGAACCGCCGGCGAGCCCCGCGGCGCCGAAGCTGAAGATCCTTCCCCCTTCGCGCGAGGCGCCGATCGGCCGCCTGCGCATCGAGGCCGAAGTCGAGCCCCCGATCGAGCGCGTCGAGTTCTACCTCGACGAGAAGCCGCTGCTCACGCGAACCCGTCCCCCCTTCAGCGTCGAGATCGACCTGGGCGAAATTCCGCGCAGCCAGACCGTGCGGGCCGTCGGTTTCGACGCGAGCGGCAGGGTCATCGACGAAGACGCCTGGGCGGTCAACCAGGGCGACGCGCGTGTGGCCGTGCGCGTGCTGCCGCGTCCCGATCCCCGGGCGGGGAAAGTCCGCGTCCGCGTGGCCGTGCAGTCCATCGCCGGAGGCGTCGCGAAGCTGGTCGAGCTCTTCCTCGACGAGAAGAAGATCGGGTCCTGGACGACCGCCCCGTACGAGGCCACGATCCCGTTCACGGATTACTCGCGGGCCAACTACCTCCGGGCCACCGCAACGACGGAAGAGGGCCGGGAGGTCAACGACATCCGCATGCTCAAAGGGCCCTCGACGAGCGTCGAAAGCGTCGTCGTGGACGTCGTGCAGCTCCACGTCTCCGCCCTCGACAAGGAGCGGCACTTCGTCAAGGATCTGCGCCGGGAAGACTTCGCGATCCGCGAAGACGGGCGGCCGCAGAAGATCAGCGGCTTCGAGGTCGCGGGCAATCTGCCGCTGACGGTCGGCCTCGTCGTGGACGGCTCCGGGTCGATGGAGAAAGGCCTCTCCTTCGTCCACCAGGCTTCCGCCGAGCTCTTCCGCAGCGTCATCCGGGAGAAGGACAAGGGGTTCGTCATCGAATTCCGCGAGCGGCCGCGGTTCGTGCAGGAGATCACGGGCGACTCGGCGCAGCTCCAGCGCGCCGCCCGGGAAATCCGCGCGGAGGGGGCGACGGCGCTCTACGATTCGATCGTACTCGGGCTCTACCAGTTCCGAACGCTCCAGGGGCGCAAGGCGCTCGTCGTCGTGACGGACGGGGCGGACAACCGCTCGCACGTGGAGTACAACACCCTTCTCCGGTACGCGCGCTCCGCCGGGGCCCCGATCTACTTCATTGCGGTCGAGATCCCGATTACC
>JBHENW010000190.1:0-4706 GCA_046261875.1 Thermoanaerobaculia bacterium
GGCGTCGTCACGGAGGTGGGCAATTCCCCCATCGCCCGCAACGACCCGGATCTCCTCTCGCTCACGCAGGGGTCCGAGGCGATCAACTTCAAGGTGAAGATCCGCGTCGTCAACCCGCCCGAGACGATCCGACCCGGATTCTCCGTGACGGCGGACGTCATCACCGGACGCAAGGAGGGCGCCGTCGCCATCCCGATTCAGGCCCTCGTGGTGCGCGACGTGCCCAAGAAGGGGCCGACCCCGGGAGTGGCCGCGGCCGCCGCGGGCGGTGCCGGGCGGCCACAGACGGAAGAGGGCGTTTACGTCGTCAAGGACGAGAAGCTCCAGTTCGTGAAGGTCAAGACCGGCCTGGCCGGGGAGCTGATGATCGAGGTGGAACAGGGCCCATCCGTCGGCGCGGACATCGTGACCGGTCCCTTCAAGGTCCTCAGGCAGGTCAAGGAGGGGGACAAGGTCTTGATCGAAAAGGAGGGTGACAAGAAGAAGGAGGATCGGAAACAGGGATGACGGCCGGCGAGCTGCTGCGGGTCTCCTCCTCCGCGCTCACGCGGCACAAGCTCCGCGCCTTCCTGACGCTCCTCGGAGTCATCATCGGCGTTGCGACGGTGGTCGCCGTCGTGTCGGTCATCTCGGGCCTCAACACCTACGTCAACGACAAGGTGATCGGGCTGAACCCGGACATCGTGATCTTCACGAAGTACGGGATCATCACCAGCCGCGAGGAGTGGCTGATCGCCCGCAAGCGCAAGGAAATTACCCTCACCGACATGGAAATCGTGCGCCGGGAGTGCCGCCTGTGCGCTCAGGTCGGCGGTCGAGGAGACCGGAGGCGCCCCGTCAAGTTCGGGGACCGCAAGCTGGCGGACGTCGAGATCCAGGGCCACACCGCGAACATGGGGGAGGCGATGAGCTTCGACATCGCCAACGGCCGGTACTTCACGCCGGCGGAGTACGACCACGCGGCCGCCGTCGCCGTGATCGGCTGGGACGTTCAGGATCAGCTCTTCCCCAACCTCGACCCGATCGGCCGCGTCATGAAGATCGGTGGGTTCCCGGTGAAGGTCATCGGGACCCTCGCCCGGCAGGGGAACGTGATGGGTCAGAGCCAGGACGCCGTCGCCTACGTGCCGCTGACCTTCTTCAAGAAGCATGTCGCCCCGTCCGAGGACATCGGCGTCTTCATCAAGCCGAAGGGGGGCGTCGCGATGGTCGGCCAGGCGACAGACGAGGTGCGCTCGATCCTGCGGTCGCTGCGGAAGACGAAGTTCGACAAGGACGACCCGTTCGGCCTGGTCACCGCAGAGATGCTGCAGGACCTCTGGCGGAACATCTCCGCCGGGGCGTTCCTGCTGATGGTGCTCATCTCGGGCATCTCGCTGGTGGTGGGCGCGATCGTGATCGCGAACATCATGTTCGTATCGGTCGTCGAGCGGACCAAGGAGATCGGCGTCCGGCGCGCGCTCGGGGCGCGCCGGCGCGACATCAAGCGGCAGTTCCTCCTGGAGGCCGCGTTGCTCTCGGCGATCGGCGGCGCGATCGGCGTCGCTCTCGGCGCGCTGATCGCCCTGGCGGTCAATCAGGTCTTCCCGGCGCAGGTCAAGCTCTCCTTCATCCTCATCGGGATCGGCGTGGCCACCGTCACGGGCCTCCTCGCCGGGTGGATTCCCTCGTCCCAGGCGAGCAAGCTCCCGCCGGTCGAGGCGCTGAGGTACGAGTAACGGGATGTTCGTCCTCCGGCGGGACGCTGACTGATGGCCGCGCTTTTCAGGCACCTGCGCCGCGGTTTCGGGGAGAACGTTCGCTTCGCGATGCTCGCCGTCCGCGCGCACAAGCTTCGGGCCGCGCTGACGGTCCTCGGGATCGTCGTGGGCGTCGCGACGGTCATCGCGATGGTCTCGATCGTCAACGGGTTCAACAACAACATGATCCGGAGCTTCCAGAGCTTCGGTGCGACGCTCGTGCAGTTCCAGAAGTACGAGCCCCGCTTCGGCCACGGACCGCGTCCCTCCGACGAGCGGCTCCGCAGGGACCTGACCTACGAGGACGCCCTCGCGCTCAAGGCGATGGTGCCGGAGATGCGGGCCGTCTCCCCCGAGCGTTACCTCTGGGACACGGACGTGTCGGTCAAGTACCGCGGCAACGAGACCACCACGCCGTCCGTCGCCGGCGTGGTCGCGGACTATCCGATAGCGAACGCGCACTGGATCGGATACGGCCGCTTCATCTCCGAGAGCGACCATGACCACTCCGCCGAGGTCACAGTCATCGGCGAGGACGTGCGCAAGGTCCTCTTCCCCAATGAGGACCCGCTCGGCAAGACGATCGAGCTCAACGGGCACAAGTACGTCGTGATCGGCGTGCTGGAGGAGAAGGGCAACTTCATGGGGGGATCGAGCAACAACTTCGTCCTCATTCCCTTCTCGACCTTCGACCGGCAGTTCCCGCAGATAAAGAACAGCGGAGGGGACACCATCCACATCGCGACGGTGCCCTACACGCCCGGCCAGGTCCCGGCGATCACGGAGAAGGGGCGGGCCGTGCTCCGCGCGCGCCGTCACGTCCCGTTCAACAAGCCCGACGACTTCGCGATATTCACCCCAGACAAGCTCATCGAGAGCTTCCAGGGGATTACGCGGGGCATCACGCTGGCGATGGTCTTCATCGCGTCGATCTCTCTGCTGATCGGCGGCGTGGGCGTGATGAACATCATGCTGGTATCGGTGACGGAGCGGACGCGCGAGATCGGAGTGCGCAAGGCCGTCGGCGCGTACCGACGGGACATCGTGATGCAGTTCCTCACGGAGGCCACGACGCTCTCGATGCTGGGTGGCGCCATCGGGGTGATCCTCGGAATGGCCATCCCGGCTCTCGTGAAGCGCGCCTTCCAGGCCCTTCCCGCCGAGACGCCGCTGTGGGCGATCCTCGTGGGTCTGTCCGTGTCGCTGTCCGTGGGGATCTTCTTCGGGCTCTACCCGGCGGTGAAGGCCTCGCGGCTGGATCCCATCGAAGCCCTCCGTTACGAGTAAGCTCTCTCGCAGCGAATCGAGATGACTTCCGTGTGGCGCCGCCTCCAGCGTGGATTCGGCGAAAACGTGCGATTCGCGTTCCTCGCCGTGCGCGCGCACAAGCTTCGCGCCACCCTCACGGTTCTCGGGATCGTCGTGGGGGTGGCAACCGTCATCGCGATGGTCTCGATCGTCAACGGCTTCAACAACAGCATGGTGCGCAACTTCCAGAGCTTCGGCGCCACGCTCGTGCTTTTCCAGAAGTACGAGCCGCGGTTCGGGCCGGGCGGGCCGCGGCCCGAAGGGGAGCAGCGTCGTAGGGACCTGACGCTGGGGGACGCCGAAGCCCTTCTCGCGATTCCGGAGATGCGCGCGGTGTCGCCCCAGCGCTATCTCTGGGACAACAGCGACTATCACCTGAAGCACCGGGACGCCGAGGCGCGCTCGCCTCGGGTGTTCGGCGTCATCGAGGAGTACACGACGGCGACCAACCGCATCATCGCGGAAGGCCGGTTCATCAACGTGATGGATGTCCAGCACGCCTCCGACGTGATCGTTCTCGGGGAGGAGATCCGGGAGAAGCTGTTTCCGCGCGAAGACCCTCTGGACAAGAAGGTGACGCTGGGTCACGACTCGTACCGGGTGATCGGCATCTTCGAGAAGCGCGGAAAGATGTTCGGGGAGTCCCAGGACAACTTCGTGGTGATCCCGATCACGACGTTCGACCGGCGGTTTCCGTGGATCAAGGCGGGAGGCAGCGACGGCGACGCGCTGCGCATCGCGACGATCCCGCACCGCCCCGACCAGGTTCCCGCGCTGATCGAGAAGGCCCGCGCCGTCCTGCGTGTGCGCCGGCAGGTCCCGTTCGACAAGCCGGACGACTTCGGGATCGTCACCCCGGACAAGATGATCGAGAGCTTCCAGGGCATCACGCGCGGGATCACGCTGGCGATGGTCTTCATCGCGTTCATCTCCCTCCTGATCGGGGGCGTGGGCGTGATGAACATCATGCTCGTATCGGTCACCGAGAGGACGCGGGAGATCGGCGTCCGGAAGGCCGTGGGCGCTCACCGGCGCGACATCGTGATGCAGTTCCTGACCGAGGCGACCACGCTGTCCCTTCTGGGCGGGGCGATCGGGATCGTGGTCGGGATTGCAGTACCGGCGGGAGTGAAGAAGGCCTTCGACGCCCTTCCGGCCGAGACGCCGCTCTGGGCGATCGTCGTGGGGCTGTTGGTCTCCCTCTCCGTCGGGATCTTCTTCGGGCTCTACCCGGCCGTCAAGGCTTCACGGCTCGATCCGATCGAAGC
The DNA here is from genome assembly GCA_046261875.1 of Thermoanaerobaculia bacterium. Classification (GTDB taxonomy): domain Bacteria; phylum Acidobacteriota; class Thermoanaerobaculia; order UBA5066; family Gp7-AA6; genus JBHENW01. Next base: position 4,316 of record JBHENW010000190.1, read on the forward strand.
GCTCCGTTACGAATAGGCTGAAGGCAGAAGCTTCTTTCTAGAAGAGCTCGATCCTCGCTTCGTGGCCGGCCGCCCGCGCCAGTCGCGCGTCACGGGTCACGAGAGGAGCATCCAGGGCCTCGGCCAGCGCGACGTAGGCCGCATCGTAAGCCGTCAGGTTCGCGCGAAGCTGCCAGATCCGCGGCAGGAACGGTTCGTGCGGGTATCGCGCCACCGACAGGTCGAGGAAATCCCGCAATGATTCCGCCGCCCGTTGCTCGCTCAGATCACCCTGTCCGAGGTATCGGCGGAGGACCTGTGCGACCTCGAGGTCCAGCAGGTGAGGCGCGTGCAGGGTTTCGCGTGGGGCCAGGACCCTCCGCGTCGCCTCCGGAACCCGCCTGCCTCGCAG
>JBHENW010000191.1:0-11280 GCA_046261875.1 Thermoanaerobaculia bacterium
CGTCACCCAGTCCGCATGCCAATCCAAACCAACCCAAAACGTAGAATCCTTCATGACCGGTTCCTCCCGTATGTGGCTCTACAGCGTAAAGCTGCAACCCACGCATCTACGCGACGGAACCGGTCACTCCATATTGACTAGAGCTCCTGAACGCCCAGGATCTCCCGGATGGCCTCGTCGAGCTTCGGAGAAGAGCCCGGTGGGATGCGCGTGAGGGGACCTGCGACGAGACGGCGATTGTCGATCGCTCGGATCTGGTCCACCAGCAGGTCCGAATCCCGCCGGAGCTCCTCAGCGGCGCGAAGGCGAATCCGCAGAGGCTCCGCGTCGTCCACCAGGTTGGTCGTCAGCGGAATGACCAGGGTGGACGGATGTCCGGCGTCGAGCAGGGGCTGACACTGAACGATCAGAACGGGCCGAGTCTTTCCGGGCTCCGTGCCCTGTTGCGGATCGAGATCCGCCAGCCAGACCTCGCCGCGCTTAAGCGTCCGGGACGGACTCAAACCGGGCGAACTCCGCGTTGACCCGCATGCTCTCGCGCCGGACTCTGCGCGAGAGAGTCGCGAGACGCCGGGCACGCCGCTCCGCCTGAATACACCGGTTCATTCGTTCGACGGAGCGGCGGATGTATTCCGCGCGGGAAACTCCCAGGCGCTTCGCGGATCTTCCGCTCTCCTCCAGCAGATCCTCGGGCATCTTCAGCGTTACGAGCTTCATATATCGCGCAATATATCACATTGGTATAGCTCTGGAGCTATAGATTACGCCCCCTCGGCAGCGCGGCTCGCCATGCGCGGGCGGACTCGAGGACCAGGGCGCGATCGCTCGTCGTGAAGAAGCGATAGCCGAGCTTCGCCAGCGGCGGGATCTGGTCGCGCGAGCGCAGCATGATGCCGGCGGCGCGACCCGTCGAGGCCGCCGCGCCGGCCACGCGCTCGACCGCCTCCGTGTATCGGGAATCCTGGTAGTTGCCCGGAATGCCGAGGGCTTGCGACAGATCGTTGGGCCCGACGTAGAGAACGTCCACGGCCGGAATCGAGGCGATCCCCTCGAGCTCGACGAGCGCGCCCGGGGTCTCGATCTGCACGGCCACGAGCGTCCCCTCGTTCTGCTCCGTCACGAACCGGTCGAGGGGCAGGCCGCCGTAGCGGTTCGCGCGCACGCCGCCGAGGCCGCGACGTCCGAGCGGCGCGAACTTGACGTTCCCGATCGCCCCGCGCGCCGAGTCGGCCCCGTCGATGCGCGGGAGGAGCGTCCCGGCCGCTCCGGCATCGAGGTAGCGGCCGACCTGGTCCGAGGTCGCCGAGGGCGCGCGCACGACGGCGGGGATCCTCGCGGCGTCGCAGGCCGTGACCATGGTTTCGACGGACTCGATCGAGAAGAAGCCGTGCTCGCAGTCGAGCACGAGGAAGTCGAAGCCTGCCGTCGCGAGGAGCTCGGCGACCCCCGGCGAAGGCCAGGTCAGGAAACAGCCGAGGAGGCTTTCGCCGGCGCCGACGCGACTTCGGAGGGAACCCTCGGCGTTGGTCAGTTCACACGCCTCGGCGCGTCAGTTCGTCCGGCTCCGCACGAGGTTGAACTTGAGCATCTCCGTGTACGACACGCGGGAATCGAGGTCCTCCCGCGCGATCTTGAGATGCTGGGTCAGCCCTTCCAGGACGAGCTCCATCCCGACGGCGAGCTCTTCCCGCGAGCTCGGCGAGAAGCGCTCCTCGACGGCCTTCTTCAGGCCGGGGACCGACTCGAGCGACTCCATGTGCTCCCGGAACGGGGTCTCGTCCGACAGCGTGATCCGGTTGCCGCCGGCGAACCACTCGACGATCGGCTCGTAGAGCGGATGGATCTTCTCCGGCGCCGGGGCGGGCCGGCCGCGGCGCGGTCCGGGCTCCTCGATGCCGTCCTCGGACTCCTCCCGGCGGCGTTGCGTGGGACGCCCCGAGTCCGGCGGGGGGAACTTCGCGTCGAAGACCTTCTTGACGGCCGTCCCGATGAGCCGCTTCGCGACGACCTCGGCCCCCTGCTGCTCCCCCTCGTACACCATCTCGACTTTTCCGGTGATCGCCGGGAGGCAGGCCGGCAGGTCGCAGAGACGGGGGAAGACGCGGCGTTCGCCGCTGCGCAGCCCGCGCCGCTCCAGGTTCGAGGCGAGGACCTCGATCGCCGAGATGGGCATGCGGGCGGAGACCCCGGAAGACTGGTCCACGAACTCGCTCGACCGCGCGGCGAAGGTGACCTCCTCGAGCAGCTCCCGGAAGAAATCGGGGATCTCGACCTCGGGTCCGCCGTCCCGGTCGATCCACGCTTCCTGCGCCGTGATCTTCGCGGCGGTCTTCACGTCGTCGGGATAGTGGGTGACGATCTGCGACGAGATCCGGTCCTTCAAGGGCGTGATGATGTTGCCGCGGTTCGTGTAGTCCTCCGGGTTCGCCGAGAAGACGAGCAGGATGTCGAGCGGGATGCGGACGGGGAACCCGCGGATCTGGAGGTCGCGCTCCTCGAGGATGTTCAGGAGCCCGACCTGGATCCGGGGCTGCAGGTCCGGCAGCTCGTTGATCGCGAAGATGCCGCGGTTCGTCCGCGGGATGATGCCGTAGTGGATGACCTCCTCGTCGGCGTAGGAGCGGCGTTCCGTCGCCGCCTTGATCGGATCGATGTCGCCGAGGAGGTCCGCGATCGTCACGTCCGGGGTCGCGAGCTTCTCGCGGTAGCGCTCCTCCCGCGTGACCCATTCGATCGGCGTCGCGTCCCCCTTCTCCTGCAGGACCCGGCGGCCGTACTTCGCGATCGGGGCGAAGGGGTCTTCGTTCAAGGGGCTGCCGGCGATGGCCGGGATCTCGGGGTCGAGCAGGTTGATGAGCAGGCGGAGCAGCCGGGTCTTCGCCTGGCCCCGCAGCCCGAGCAGCAGCAGGTCGTGCCGGGCGAGGATCGCGTTGTGGAGCGAAGGGAGAACGGTCCGTTCGTAGCCGTGGATGCCGGGGAAAGGGTTCTCCCCGCGGCTCAGGGCGGCGCGCAGGTTCTCGCGGAGCTCTTCTTTCACGCCCCGCGGCCGGTAGCCGGAAGACTTCAGCTCAGCGAGGGTCGAAGGTCTCACCATGTTGCTCCGTAGGGATGAAGGGGCATTCTGTTAGCCGGCTAACTGTCGGCGTTCCGCGAAGATCAACCGGGACGGGCCGCCGGGACGGTGTCTCCCGGATCGAAGAGGCCGGCGAACGGACGGCCCGCCAGCTCCGCGGCCCGCGCCGCAAACGACTCCATCTTGTCCCGCTCGAAGCCGAGTGCGGTCTGCCGCACGACTCCGTCGCCGCCGACGAGAAAAAAAGCGGGCACGCTCCAGAGACCGAGCGACTCCGAGACGGTCCACGGCGGCGGATCGTAGAGCGCCGGCGCCGAGAAACCCGTTCTCCGGTGGAACTCCGCCGTCTCCTCCGGATCGTCCTGCGAGACCGGCACAACGGCGAGCGACCCGCCGTCGGCGAGCAGCCGGATCCGCTCGAGATGCGGCCAGGCCATCTCGGTGGTCGGGCAGGTCGTCTTGTAGAAAACGTACAGGTTCTCGCCGGCGGGGGGATTCACCGGGCGTCCCGTTTCCTCGTGGAGCGTGATCGGGGGAAACCGGGAACCCGGATCGAAGGTGGGCACCGCGCGATTATAGACTTGCGAAGATCCATGAAAGCTCGCCGCTCCGCCCGCGTCACGCGACGGGATTTCGTGAAGGCGGCGGGCACGGCGCTAGCGGCGAGCGCGTTGCCGGTCGCGTGCAAGCCGCGGAGCACGACGACGGCGCGGCCCGCCCGCAAGACGCTGAAGATTCTTCAGTGGAGCCACTTCGTTCCGCGCTTCGACCAGTGGTTCGACCACGTCTTCGCGAAGGAGTGGGGGGAGAAGAACGGGACCGTCGTCACCGTGGATCACATGGCGTCCACCGAAGTGAACGCGCGCGGGGCGGCCGAAGCAGCAGCGCGCAAGGGACACGACCTCTTCATGTTCATGTCGCCGCCGGCGGCGTACGAGGAGCAGGTGATCGATCACCGCGAGGTCATCGAAACCCTGGAGAAGAAGCACGGCCCGATGATCCCGCTCGCCGAGCGGTCCACTTTCAACCCGAAGAGCGGCAAGCGGTACGCCGTGTCGGACTCCTACGTGCCCGACCCGGGCAACTACCGCAAGGACCTCTGGGAGAAAGTCGGATTCCCGGACGGGCCGGACTCCTGGGAGGACCTGCGCGTCGGCGGCGCCCGGATCAAGCAGCAGTTCGGCAACCCCGTCGGCGTCGGGATGTCCCAGGAGATCGACTCGAACATGGCGCTGCGGGGGCTGCTCTGGTCTTTCGGAGGCTCCGAACAGGACGAGGCCGGCAAAGTCACGATCCATTCGAAGGAGACGGTCGAAGCGCTCCGCTACGCCCGGGCCCTCTACAAGGAGGCCATGACCCCCGAGATCTTCACGTGGGAGCCGGCGTCGAACAACCGGATGATGCTCGCCGGCCGCGCCTCCTTCGTCTGCAACGCGATTTCCGTGACCCGCACGGCCGAGAAGGAAAACCCGGAGCTCGCCGCCAAGATCGCTCTCCGGCCGGCCCTGCGGGGCCCGGTGCGTCGAATCGCGGCCGAGCACGTCATGAACTGTTACGTGATCTGGAAGTTCGCCGAGAACCAGGACGGCGCGAAGCAGTTCCTCGTGGACATGGTCGACAACTTCCCGTCGGTCTTTCGCGAAAGCGAGTTCTACAACTTCCCGTGCTACCCGCCGACGGTCCCGGACCTCGCCACGCGCATCGCATCCGACGAGAAGGCGGAGCCACCGGACAAGTACGCGGTCCTCTCCAACGTCCTCGAGTGGTCCACCAACATCGGCTTTCCGGGCTACGCGAACGCGGCGATCGACGAGGTCTTCAACACGTTCGTGATCCCGACGATGTTCGCCCGCGTCGCGCGCGAGCAGGCGAGTCCCGAGGAGGCCGCCCGGGTGGCGGAGGGCGAGCTGCGCCGCATCTTCGCGAAGTGGAATTTGTCCTGATTGGCGCCCCGGGCGGCCGCGAGCCGTCGACCGAAGGCGGGCCCCCGGCGTTCGGCAGCGCCGGATCCGCCGGCGCCAACGGCCGCCTCTAGATCGCTTTTCCCCATGGCCGTCGTAGAAACGCGGGCCCTCACCAAGCGCTACGCGGGCTCGGTGCAGGCCGCGGTGGACGGAGTGGACCTGGAGACCCGCGAAGGGGAGTTCCTGGTCCTCCTCGGCCCTTCCGGCTCGGGAAAGACCACGGTCCTCCGCATGATCGCCGGGCTCGAGGAGCCGACCTCCGGCGACATCGCGATCGGCGGCCGCGTGGTCAACGACCTCTCGCCGCGCGAGCGCGGGATCGCGATGGTCTTCCAGAGCTACGCTCTGTATCCGCACCTGACCGTCTTCAAGAACATCGCCTTTCCACTGAAAGCCCAGAGGGTCCCGAGAAACGAGCACCGCGCCCGGGTCGAGCGCGCCGCGGCGATGTTCGGCATCGGGGGGCTGCTGGAACGGAAGCCCCGCCAGCTCTCCGGCGGCGAGCGCCAGCGCGTGGCGCTGGCCCGCGCCCTCGTGCGCGACCCTTCGGTCTTCCTCCTCGACGAACCCCTGTCCAACCTGGATGCGAAGCTGCGCGCCTCGGCTCGCGAGGAGCTCCAGAAGTTCCAGAACGAGATTAAGACGACGACGATCTACGTGACCCACGACCAGATCGAGGCGATGGCCATGGGCGATCGCGTGGTCATCATGAACGCGGGCAGGGTCCGGCAGGTCGGGACGCCCGCCGAGGTCTACGACGATCCGGCGGACACGTTCGTCGCGACGTTTCTCGGCTCGCCGCCGATGAACCTGCTGACCCGCGGCGATCTCCTCGTGGGCTTCCGGCCCGAGCACTTCCGCCCGGTCGCGGCCGGGACGGCGGCCGGCGCGCGGCTCGCCTTTCACGTCGAGCTGGCGGAGTACCTCGGCGCGGAGCGGCTTCTGTACGGCCGGCTGACCGAGCGCCCGGGGGATCCGGAGGTCGTCTCCCGGATCCCCGCCTACCTGCCGGCCCCTTCCCCCGGCGAGACGGCCGTTTTCGGGGTCGCTCCGGAGCACCTGCGGTTCTTCGAGGCCGCCTCGGGGCGGCGGACGCAACGGCGGGCCGCCCCGTGAGCCGGGGTCCGCGCGGCGGGGGAAACGGAGCGCTGCTGCTCTTGCCCGCGGCCTTCTACATCTTCGCGCTCATCGGCATCCCCTTCGCGCTGGCGATCCTCTACAGCGTCACGGACATCAAGGTCGCGAGCGAGGGCTTCCGGTTCGTCGGCGGGCGCAACTTCCGGGGCATCCTCGAGAGCCCGACTTTCCGCTTCGCCCTGCGCAACTCGTTCCTCTTCGCGGTGAGCTCCCAGATCCTCGTCGTGGCGGGGGCGACGGCCCTCGCGATCGCCCTGCAGGAGCCCTTCCGCGGGCGCCGCTTCGTGCGCTTCCTCATCCTGCTTCCGTGGGTCGCGCCGATCTCGCTCGGCGCCATCGGATGGAAGTGGATCCTCGATTCCATTTACTCCATCATCAACTGGGTCCTCGCGGCGGCCGGGCTCGTCCATCCGATGGACCCGCCGATGTGGCTCGGGGAGCCAGGCCTCGCGATGGTCTCGGTGATCACGGTCCACGTCTGGCGGATGCTCCCCTTCGCGACCGTCGTCCTCCTCGCCGGGCTGACCTCGATCCCTCGCGACCTGCCGGAGGCGGCGGCCGTGGACGGCGCCGGCTTCTGGCGGACCCACTTCGCGATCACGCTCCCGATGATCCGGCCCATCGTCCTCGTGGCGGCCCTCTTCGGGATCATCTTTACCTTCACCGACATGGCCGTCGTCTACATCCTGACGCGCGGGGGGCCGCACGACGCGACGCAGGTCCTGCCATCGCTGGCGTTTTTCACCGGCATCCTAGGGGGCGACCTGGCTGGCGGGGCCGCGATCTCCCTTTTCCTCTTCCCGCTCCTCCTCGCCGTGGCGCTCGTCGTCCTGCGCGTGGCGCGGCGGACGGAGGTCGCGTGAAGATTGCCGCGGTCCGCGGCGCATGGCGGCTGCCGGTCGTCGCGCTTTTCGGCGTTTTCCTCTCCTTTCCCTTCTACTGGATGCTCATCACGAGCTTCAAACGCACGAGCGACCTCTACGATCTCGAGAACAACCCGTTCGTCTTCAACGAGCCGCCGACGCTCGACCACTGGATGCTGCTCTTCCGCCAGACGCTGTATGGCCGCTGGCTCGGAAACACGGCGTTCGTCGGCATCCTGGTCGTCGCGATCACGCTCGTCCTCGCGGTCCCGGCGGCCTACGCCCTGGCTCGGCGAGCCGGCCGCTGGGGGGAGCGGGCGGGGATCGCCATGTTCCTGATGTACCTCGTGCCCCCGACCCTGCTCTTCATCCCGCTGTCGCGCGTCGTCGCGGCCCTGGGTCTGCAGGACAGCCTCTGGTCGCTCGTGATCGTCTATCCGACCTTCACGGTCCCGTTCTCGACCTGGCTGCTCATGGGCTTCTTCAAGTCCATCCCGCGGGACCTGGAGGACGCGGCCATGGTGGACGGGTTCACGCGGATGGCGACGTTCTGGCGCGTCGTCGTGCCGATCGCGTTCTCCGGGATCCTGACGGTCGCCATCTTCTCCTTCACGCTGGTGATCCAGGAGTTCGTCTACGCTCTGACGTTTATCTCCTCGGCCTCGGAGCAGACCGTCGGCGTCGGGGTGCCGATCTTCCTGATCCGCGGCGACGTCTATTACTGGGGGTCGCTCATGGCGGCCTGCCTCTTCGCGAGCGTGCCCGTCGCGATCCTCTACAACGTCTTCCTCGACCGCTTCATCGCGGGCTTCACGGCCGGAGCGGTCAAATGACCGGCCAAAGACGGGCGCCGGATGGGGCCGGGCGCGGGAGCTTCCACATGACCCCCGACGAGTTCCGGCGTAAAGGACGCCAGGTGATCGACTGGATCGCCGACTACCACGAGCGGGTCGAAGCCTTCCCCGTGCTTTCCCGGGCTCAGCCGGGCGACCTCCGAGCGGCCCTGCCAGCGGATCCGCCCGAGCGCGGCGAGCCCTTCGAAGCCGTGCTCGGCGACCTCGAGCGCTTGATCCTCCCGGGGATCACGCACTGGCAGTCCCCGAACTTCTTCGCCTACTTCCCGTCGAACGGCTCGGGTCCGGCGATCCTCGGTGACCTGCTCTCCTCCGGCCTGGGCGTCCAGGGAATGCTCTGGGCCACGAGCCCCGCCTGCACGGAGCTCGAGACCCACGCGCTCGACTGGCTCGCGTCCATGCTCGGGCTCCCCCCGGCCTTCTCTTCGGGCGGCAGCGGGGGGGGCGTCATCCAGGACACGGCCTCGAGTGCCACGCTCTGCGCCGTTCTCGCGGGGCGCGAGCGGGCGACCGGATGGAGGACGAACGAGACGGGGACCGACGGCCGGCTCGTCGCGTACGCCTCGACTCAGGCGCATTCTTCCATCGACAAAGCGGTCAAGATCGCCGGGATCGGCCTGTCGAACCTGCGCAAGATCGAGGTGGACGAGCGGTACGCGATGCGCCCGGAGCGTCTCGCGGAAGCGATCGCGAAGGATCGGCGGGAGGGCCGGATTCCCGCGTTCGTCTGCGCGACGATCGGGACGACCTCCTCGAACGCGATCGACCCGCTGCCCGAGATCGGCCGCATCTGCCGCCGCGAGGGGGTCTGGCTCCACGTGGATGCCGCGATGGCGGGAACCGCCGCGCTCTGCCCGGAACTCCGTTTCATCCACGACGGCCTCGAGCTCGCCGACAGCTATTGCGTGAACCCGCACAAGTGGATGTTCACGACGTTCGACTGCGACGCGTTCTGGGTCGCCGACCGGGCCGCGCTCATAAAGACGCTCTCCATCCTGCCGGAGTACCTGCGCAACAAAGCGACGGAGTCCGGGGCGGTCATCGACTACCGGGACTGGCACGTCCAGCTCGGACGCCGCTTCCGCGCCTTGAAGCTCTGGCTCGTCATCCGCCACTACGGCGTCGAAGGCCTGAGGCACCACGTCCGCCGGCACGTGGAGCTGGCGCAGCGTCTGGTCGGGTGGGTCGAGGAAAGCACGGACTTCGAGCTCGCCGCGCCGGCGCCCTTGAACCTCGTCTGCTTCCGGCACCGCGCCGGCGACGCCTTCAACCAGGCCCTCCTCGAGCTGTTGAACGCGAGCGGGAAGCTCTACCTGACCCACACGACGCTGTCCGGCCGCTACGTCCTGAGGCTCTGCGTCGGGCAGACCTGGACCGAGCAGCGACACGTCGAGAGCGCGTGGCGACAGATCCGGGAAACGGCGGAGGAGGTCGGGCCGACGAGCTGACCGGCTATCGCACGCCGGTCACGAGGTGGAGGTCTTCGAGCAGCCGCCGATAGGAATACACGTACGACTTGCCGTCGGCCGACATCAGGGCGGGGCCCACGCTGAGAATGCCCGCGGTGTCGGCGGGGGCAAAGGATCGAACCGCCTCCCGTCGGCCGGTCGCCAGGTCCACACGGGCCACGTGGAGCTCCGTCTGCTCGCTGCGCAACCCCACGAACAGGCCGCGGCCGTCTTCGGTCCAGCGGACGACGATCTCTTCCCGCTCGAGCCCGGGGACGCTCTTCGGCTCGCCGCTGCCCGTCGGATACAGCATCGTCCGCCGGTCCGGTGAGATCGCCGCCACCCACCGGCCGTCCGGCGACACGCCCCCGCCGAACTGCGAAGCTCCCTCCTGAGAAATCGGGCGCCTGTCGCCGGTCTCCGTGTCCACGACGTAGAGGCGCGCGCCTCCGCCGGTCTCGCTCCCGCGCACGATCGCGCGGCGTCCGTCGGGCATCCAGATCGCCCACTGGAGCCCGAAGCCCTTCATCGGGACGGTCTGCGGTGTGCCGGCGCCGGTCGGGAGGATCAGAAGCTCGGGGGGGTCGCTCAGGCTCTGCGCGAGGACTCGCCTCCCATCGGGGGACAACGACATGCTGCGCGCCCTCCCGAGCAGGACGGCCGGTGACCCGTCGGTCTGGCGCACGTAAGCGAGATAGGTCTCCCCGCCTCCCGTCGCGGCGCCCTGCTCGTCGAAGAGCAGCGTCCGGCCGTCGGCGGAGAGGTCCGAGGGAAACGACCAGTCGTGCCAGGACAGGTTGCGCTCGCTCGACTCGCCGGGGGCGAGCGCCAGGATCTCTCGCCGCCTCGAGGTGCTCGTGAGCAGGATCCGGCCGTCGCGTCCGACGTCGCGCACACGCGCGTAGCCGAGCAGCGGGAGGACCGTCCGCGACTCGCCGGAAGGCCCGACTGCCTGCAGGCCATCGCCCGTGTACCAGACCTCTTCCCCTCCGGCGGACCAGGAGAGGCCGTCCAGGGTCGAGGTGACCCCGCTCTGAAAGAGACGGCGGCCTTTCAGGTCGACGACGACGACCCGGCCGAGGGTGTCGCCCCGCTGGGGATGCTCGGCGTAGGCGATCCGCTGCCCGTCCGGTGAGAAACAAGGCATATCCATCCAGCCGGGCGAGGTCGCCAGGACGGTTCCGATCGGATACTCGAGGCGCCACTGACCCTTTTCCAGACGCGTGACGACGAGGTCCGCGGCGTTGGGCGACCAGTCCGCGTCCGTCACGTCGTTGGCGACCTCCCGCGGCGCCCTACCGTTCAACGGCATGCGGGCCAGCGTCCCGATGAGCTCGAAGCCGGACAGATAGCGCTGCCGCAGCAGCAGCGCGAGCTCGCTCGAAGAGGAGACCGCGGCGAGCGCCGCGTTCGAGACTCCCAGCGGGCGGGACTCCGGCGAGTCGGCCTGGGTCGTAAAGAGCTCGGCCGGCTTCCCGTCCCAGGCGGCCGAGTACACGATCGTCTTGCCGTCCGGCGCGAAGCGCGCTCTCTGCACCGCGCCGCGGCGGAACGTGACCTGGCGGAAGGAGGGCTGGTTTGCCGGCGCCTCGGCGGCCGGCCGGCGCAGGAGGAGAACGGCGGCGAGCGCCCCGACGGCGAGCCCCGCCACGGCCGGCACGAGCCAGCCTCGCCGCGGGCGGCCCGGGGTCGCCGCGAGCGTCGCGGTCGATGTCTCGGAGAGATGGTCCCGGACGCTCTTCAAGTCGCGCGCGAGGTCCTTCGTCGAGACGTAGCGCTCCTCCGGCTCCTTCGCCAGGCAGCGTTCGATGATCCAGCGCAGCGGCGCCGGAGCCGCCGGGTTGAGCTGCGCGACCGACCTCGGCTCCTCGCGCAGGATGGCGGCGAGCGTCTCGACTCCCGTCTTCCGTTGGAAGGCGCGCTCACCCGTGGCCATCTCGT
>JBHENW010000192.1:0-11551 GCA_046261875.1 Thermoanaerobaculia bacterium
CCCCCGCCGTACTGGTTCATCGCCGTCCTCGCGGGAGCCGTCGCGTTCGCTCTTCTCGAATCGGTCCGCGCCGGTATCGAGGACAACCTCGTCGCGCCGCTCCCGGCCGCCCTCGTGATCGCCGGCGTGCTCTCCGGGGGAGCCGGGGCATGGCTGCGCCTCTGGAGCACGCCGGATTTTCTCGGGGACCTCGCGATGGCGGCGGGAGTCAACGCCGGCGTGGCCCTCCTCATGTGGTTTCTGCGCGCCGTGACGGTCGGCGGCGCCGTGGCGGGCTTCCTCATCGGCTCGCTCATCCTGGCCCTGGGTGGCTGGGCCGCGTACGGAGTGCTCTGGACGTTCTTCCTGGCCGGCACGCTCGCCACGCGGCTCGGTTACCGGATCAAGGCCGCTCGCGGCGTAGCCCAGACGCGCGGGGGGCGGCGAGGCGCGTCGCACGCGGTCGCCAATTGCGTCGTGGCCGCCGGGATCCTGGTGGCGACGGCGGGATATCGCCCGTTCTATCCGGATCTGTTGATCGCCGGATTCGCAGGCGCATTCGCCGCCGCCTTGTCGGACACCATGGCCACGGAGGTGGGCGGTCTCTATGGCCGGCGGCCCTTCTCGCCGCTGCGCCTCGAGCGGCTGCCCGCCGGCACCCCCGGCGCCGTATCGTGGCCGGGGCTGATCGCGTCGCTCGCCGGCGCCGCCATCGTTGCGGTCGCCGCCCGGGCGATGGGACTCATCTCCTCGCCGCTGCCGTGGGCGGTCGCGACCGCCGGATTTCTCGGCTCCTTCGCGGAAAGCGCCGTCAACGACCTCGCGAGGCGGCAGGGATGGCGTCTGGACCACGAGCTCGCCAACGGCTTCAACACCTTCGTTGGCGCGATGGCGGCGATGGGGATCTCCGCCCTGATGCGGCAGGGAACGCTCTTCGTGCCGATCGATTCGACGTGAGCGCGAGCGCATACGTCCGGCTGGCGCGGCCTTTCACGCTCCTCCCGCCGCTCCTGGGAATCGTCTCGGGAGCGATCTGCGCGTTCGGCTCCGCCCACAACCCTGACCCGGCCCGCCGGGTGACCTGGGCAGTCGTCCTGACGGTCGCGGTCGGATCGCTGTGCGCCTCCGCCATGAATGCCGCCTCGAACATCGTCAACCAGATCGCCGACGTGGAGATCGACCGGCACAACAAGCCGGACCGGCCCCTCGTCACCGGGGAGGTGGGAGTCCCCGGCGCGTGGAACGTGGCCGCCGTGCTCTATCTGCTCGCGATCCTTCCGACCTGGCTCGTCGTCCCGTATCCCTACACGTCCTTCGCGCAACGCCTCACCGCGCCGCTCCACCTCCACGCGGCGTTCTTCGTCTACTGCCTCGGCGCCATCGCGACCTTCGTCTATTCGTTTCCGGCGTGGGGCCGCTCGAAGCGGCACTGGTTCTGGGCGAACTTCACGATCGCGGTCACCCGCGGCGGCCTCCTGAAAGTGGCGGGCTGGTCCTTCATCGCTTCCGTCTGGGTCTGGGAGGCCTGGGCGATCGGCGGCATCTTCGCGTTCTTTCTACTCGGAACGATCTCCACGAAGGACTTCTCCGACATGGCGGGCGACAGCGCGCACGGCGTCCGCAGCCTGCCGGTCCGCTTCGGGGTGGAAAGAGCCGGGCGCATCATGTCGCCCTTCTTCGTGATTCCCTGGCTGCTCGTGCCGGTCATGGCCTGGCTCCCCGATCCGGAAGATCCTTCCTCGACCCTGCTGACGGGCAATCGCCTCTTCCTCACCATCCTCGGCCTGGGTCTGGCAGCGTGGGGGGCCTATGCGGCACGTTTGCTGCTACGCGATCCGGGGGAGCTGGCGCGAACGGAGAACCACCCGGCCTGGACGCACATGTATCTCTTGCTGATGACTGCCCAGGCGGGGTTCGCGCTCGCCTATCTCGTCTGAACGCGCCCGAGCGCAAGTCTTAGCGGTAGAATAGAATGCAGATGAACAACAAGGCGGCGGTCGAAGCGCCGGTCGTTCCGCCGCTTGCGGAGCCCGACGGCTACAAGGTCCGCTGGAGCGGCCTCTCACTCACCTTCGACGAGGCGACACTCAATGCCGTCGTCGAGCGTCTCATGGACCAAATTCCGGACATCAAGGACCTGCGGCTGGAGATCACCGACGGTGAGCTCGGCGCCACGGTCGTCGTCCACCGCTATGGCGTTCCGCTCAAGGCCAAAGCGACGCTGACCCAGCTCCGCCTGAAGGACGGGTTCCTGGCGTTCGTGCTCGAGAAAGTCCAGGCGCTCTCCTTCATCCCGATCCCCGACCAGCTCCTCACCTACCTGGTGCAGAAGGCTCCGCCGGGGCTCCTCACGTACTACGCCGCCGACCGCATCATGGTCGTCAACCTGAACGACTGGATGCCACCGGGCGTGGACCTTTCGCTCGAAAGGACGGTCTTCGGCGAGCACTCCCTCACCCTCCACTTCGGAACGGGGTCCTACGACCTGACGGAACTGCTCGGAGAGACGTTCCCGGACGAAGACTAGATCCCCTCCCAGTACGGCCGCAGGGCCATGAGGACCTGCTCGAGGATCCGGTCCGCCTGGGGCGAAGCGTCCGCCTCTCCCTCGCCGCCGGCTTCTTCGCCCAGGAGCACCCGGACGCAGGCCGCCGCCGACCGGGAGATCGCGTCCAGGTTGTAACCACCCTCCAGAGCCAGCACGATTTTCCCGCGGGCCAGCCCGCGCAGTCGCGAGGTTAGACGGGCGTACCCGCCGGGCGTGATGCGCATGGACCCGAGGAGATCCCCCTCCGCCGCGTCGAAGCCGCAGGAAACGAGCACCAGATCGGGCGCGAAGCGCTCCGCGATCGGCAGGAGCACCCGGTCGAACGCCGCCAGATAGTCCGCGTCGCCGCGCCCGCCGGGCCAGGGCACGTTCACGGTGCGCCCTCGACCCTCTCCCTCGCCGGTTTCCTCGATCCAGCCGGTGCCCGGGTAGAAGGGGAACTGGTGAATCGAGAAATAGAGCACATCGCCGTCGGCGTAGAAGGAGTTCTGCGTGCCGTTGCCGTGGTGGACGTCCCAGTCCACGATCGCGACCCGCCGGGCGCCGATCTTCTGCGCCGCCCGCGCCGCGACGGCCACGTTGTTGTAGAGGCAGAACCCCATGGCCTTGTCCGCTTCGGCATGGTGGCCGGGAGGGCGGATGAACGCGATCCCGTTGTCCGCCTCGCCACGCACGACCGCCGCCGTCAGGTCCACGAGCCCGCCGGCGGCGAGGCGGGCGATCCCCGCCGACTCGGGCCCGGCGTACGTGTCGGGGTCGAGCTGCGAGAACTGCCGTCCCGAACTCGCCTCGACTTCCCGGATGTGGCCAAGCGTGTGGATGCGGGCGAGCTCCTCCGGCGTGGCGGACCGGGACGTCACGCGCATACACCGCGCGGCGAGCCCTTCTTCTTCGAGGCGTCTCCAGATCGCCGCCAGCCGGCCGGGGTGCTCGGGATGATCGTAGGGCGCCGCGTGGCGGAGAAAGCGGTCGTCGTAAACGAGCCCCGTCCGCCCCCGGTTCACTCCAGCTCTCGGAGCAGAGCGGCGGCGATCGCGGGGCTCCTGACGCAGGCCTCGTCGGAGACGAGGCAGTCCCGCAGGTTCAGGTCGCATCCGCATGAGCAACAGTCCGAGGAGAGCCGATGGAAGTACTCCGACCGGGAGGCCGGGGACAGGCCGGACGCCTCGAGCAGCGCGGCGCGCGACGGGGGAGGGGAGGTCGCGGCGCCCCAGGCGGCGGCATCCCCCGATCTCGAAGCTCCGGAGGACCGGGCGCGAGCCTTCAGGAAGAAGAGGGACCCCATGAAGAGCGCGGCATAGAGCCCGACGAGCAGCACGGCCGGGCCGGGCCCGCGCGGGCGCCGGGGACGGGGCGCATCGTCCGTCACGACGCGGAATCGCGGGGGGCTGCTCGACACGGTCAGGCGTCGAGGGAGGAGCGCAGCTGCGCCGGATCGGCCGTCGGAAGACCGCAGGCGAAGTTGCGGCAGACGTAGGCGAGCGCCCGGCCGTCCTCGGGCTGCCGTCCCGCCACGAGCGGAAGCACGTCCGCCAGCGTCGCGGAGGCGTCCGCGTGCGCGAGGACACGGTTGAGCCGTCGGCTCGAGAAGACCGCTGAGCGGAGGGACTCGAAGTCGTCACGGCCCCTCTCACCCGACAGGACGACTTCCCGAACCGCATCGAAGCGGTAGTCCACGGCGCAGAGCATGCGCGGCAGCGCGAGTCCGGCGCGGGTCAGGTATCCGGCGAAGGATTCGAGCAGCCGTTCCGCGGCGTCCCGGTACTTCGCCTCGCCCGTGAAGCTCGCCAGGCGCAGGAGGTTCATCGCCGCGACGGAGTTGGAAGAGGGGGTGGCGCCGTCCAGCGACTCCTTGGGACGGAGGATGAGTCCGTCGTGCGCGGCCGCGGCGAGGTAGTAGCCGCCGGACGGGTCCGCGAAGCGCTCGTCCATCGCCTCCTGCAGCTCCAGCGCCGCGCGGAAGTATCTCGGCTCGAAAGTCGCTTCGTACAGATCGAGGAAGGCCTCGATCGCGAAGGCGTAATCGGAGGAGAAGCCCGGTATCCCGGCTGCCCCGTCCTTTTCGCGGTGCAGCAGCTCGGCTCCGTCCCGGCAATTTTCGAGAATCCGGTCCGCCGCTCTCCGCGCCGCCGTTTCGTAGCGCGGCTCGCCGAGGAGGCGGGCCCCCAGGCTGAACGCCGAGATGGCCATCGCCGTCCAGTCGGTCAGGAGCTTCTCGTCCGTGCCGGGCCAGATCCTCTGCGAACGGACCGCGTACATCCGATCCCGGGCGGACGCGATGGTCTCGGCGACGCGCCCTTCCGGCAGGCCAAACTCCGCGGCGAGCTCCCCGACGCCGCGCACGACGGAGAGGACGGTCTGCCCATGCTCGAAGTTGCCTTCCGGGGTGACGCCGAAGTGCGCGGCGACGAGCGCGGCGTCCTCCCGGCCCACCGCCGCCTCCAGGCTCTCCGGGTCCCAGACGTAGAACGTCCCTTCCTCTCCCTCCGAGTCGGCGTCCTGGGCGGCATAGAAGCCCCCGCCGTCCGGGGTCATCTCTCGGAGCAGGTAGTCCAGTGTCTCCCGGGCGGTCCGCGCGTAGCCCGGCTCATCGAAGGCGCGCGAGGCGAGCAGATACGCGCGGGCGAGCAGGGCGTTGTCGTAGAGCATCTTCTCGAAGTGCGGCACGAGCCAGCGCGCGTCCACCGAGTAGCGATGGAAGCCCCCTCCCACGTGGTCGTACATCCCCCCCTCCGCCATCCGGGTGAGCGTCGTTTCGACGATCGTGCGTGCGCGGGGCTCGCCCGTGCGCAGCCAGTAGCGGATGAGGAGCTCCAGACGCATCGCGGGGGGGAACTTCGGGGCGCCGTCGAAGCCGCCATGCACCTCATCGAAGCTCGCCGAAAGCGCGCGCGCCGCGGATTCCAGAACCCCCGGCCCCACCTCGCCGGACGCCGCGATCGCGTGTCCCGCTTCCAGGTGCGCGAAGAGCTCGCGCGCCGATTTGGCGAGCTCCGTCCGGCGCGTCTTCCACGCCCGCGCGATCGAGGCGAGCAGCGTGAGGAATCCGGGGCGGCCGTACCGGTCCCCGGGAGGGAAATAGGTCCCGCCGTAGAAGGGCTTTCCATCCGGGAAGAGGAAGAGCGAGAGGGGCCAGCCGCCGCTCCCCGTCATCGTCTGGACCGCGGCCATGTAGATGTCGTCCACGTCGGGCCGCTCTTCGCGGTCCACCTTGATGGAGACGAAGTCGCGGTTGAGGGCCTGCGCGACCTCTTCTTTCTCGAAGGACTCGTGCTCCATGACGTGGCACCAGTGGCAGGTCGAGTAGCCGATCGAGAGGAAGACCGGCTTGTCTTCCGCTTTCGCGCGAGCGAACGCCTCCGGCCCCCACGGATACCAGTCCACGGGGTTGTTTTTGTGCTGGAGAAGATACGGGCTTTGTTCGGAGGCCAGCCGGTTGGCCATGGGAGACGATAACCCCGGCGCGGCAGGGGAGATTCCGGGGCTGCTAGTCCCTCGAAATCGCCGTAATGGTGATCTCCTTGTCGCGCTCGCGGAACGTCACGACCTGACCCGGACCGAGCTCATCCAGCCGGAGCAGCAGGTCGCGCGGAGAGATCTCTTTGTGGCCGGATAGGCTTTCGATGATCTCGCGGGGAAGGCGCATCCGGATCTCCTTGTCCCAGTCGTCCCTGAAGAACAGGTCGATGACCGGGCCCTCCGCCATGACCTCCATGGTCCCGTTGTTCAACTCGAGGACCGCCGGCTTGCCGGGCGCGCTGCGGTCCGCGGCCTCCAGGATCTCGCGCGGCGTGACGTCGTGGTCGTCCAAGTCCGCGTCGATGTCCGCCCCGAAGCTCCCGACGGGGGCCAGGCGCACGATGCGCGCGACGAGGTTGCTCGGCACTGTGAAGCTGACTTTTCGCGTCGTGTCGCCCTCTTTCTCGCGGACCTCCACGCGGTACCCTTTGACCCGCCGGAACTCCGGCGCCGGCTTGCGCCAGAAGGCGAGCGCGAGGGCCCCGAGGAGGACCACCACGAGGCCGATGACGACCGCACGCACTTCTCTCATCGACATCTCCTCCACATCCCAACGCACGCCGCCCCGAAAAGTTCCGCCGGCGGCCGGGCCGGGGGGGCCGGCGCTTGTGATATTTTTCACAAGGTGCTGCCGCCCCGAAACGACATCCGGCTGCCCGGCTGACGCGCGCCATGCCACATTTCATCACCGATACGTGCATCGGCTGCGGCGTCTGCGAGATCAAGTGCCCCACGCACACGATCACAGGAGACAAGAACGAGAAGTACGTCATCCACGCGGACCGCTGCATCGACTGCTCGGTCTGCGCCCGCTACTGCCCGGTCTCCTGCATCGAGGACCAGCGGGGGGAGCTCGTCGAGAAGGTCAAGCCGCGAGACATCCCCAAGGCCATCGTGGACCGGGACCTCTGCACGGGCTGCGAGTTCTGCATCGACATCTGCCCGTTCGATTGCATCTACTTGATCGAGGATCCGCTCCAGGAGACCTTCCACAAGATCGCCGAGGTGGACGCCGGGCCGTGCGTCTCGTGCCGCCTGTGCGAGACGGTCTGCGAGAAGGACGCGATCTTCGTTCCGAACCCGATTACCCAGGCCCGGAGGTACCTTCCCGTCCTGTGACCGATGAGGTCCGGCCCGGCCCGGTGGCGGAGCCGGAAGACGAAGACGCGCCGCCTCCTCCGGGACCCGGCCGGCTTCTCGCGCGCTTCTTTCTCGTTCCCCTGCTCGTCGTCGGCACCGCGGTCGGCGTCTTTCTCGTCTTCAACCTCCTGACCTTCGAGCGCCGCACGCCGCGGGAGTACCTCCAGGAAGTCCGCGGCGCCGGCCCCAACCGCCGGTGGCAGGCGGCCTTCGAGCTCTCCCGCAAGATCATCGGCATGCCGCCCGGGCCCGAGCGCGATGCGCTCGCCGCCGACACGCTCCAGATCTTCCGTTCGCTCTCGCCGACTCGCGCGGAAGACGTCCCGGTGCGGCGCTACCTCACGCTCGCGCTCGGCCGCCTGGGGGAGGAAGCCGCCGTTCCGGCGCTCATCGAGGCGGCGAAGGACCCGGATCCCGAAACGAGGCTTTATGCCGTCTGGGCGCTCGGCATGCTGGCCGACCCGCGCTCCTACGACGCCGTGATCGACGCCTCCCAGTCGGAGGACCCGGGCATGCGCAAGATGGCGGCGTACGTCCTGGGGAAGCTCGATGACCCGCGCGCCGTTCCGCGCCTCCAGGTCCTCCTCGAGGACCGGGTCGCCGACGTGCGCTGGAACTCGGCGATCGCCCTGGCTCAGCTCGGGGATCCATCCGGGCTCCCGGTCCTGCGCTCGATCGTGGACCGCGGCGCGCTCGCGCGGCAGGCGGCGATCTCCGCCGACCAGGCCGAGGATGCGATGGTCAACGCGCTCAAGGCGTTCGCCCTCCTCAAAGACGGAGAGAGCCTCCCGCTGCTCGAGAAGGTCGCCCGGGAGGATCCGAACCTCCGCGTGCGGGCCGCCGCGCGTCAGGCCGTCGAGGCGACCCGCGGCGCCTCTCCTGCGAGCCGTCTTGAGCGATCCGAGCCGGTTCTGGTAGCCTGAAAACGCGCATGGCGACACCGCAGAACAGACGCCCCGATCCGCTCCCGCCGACGCAGGACGTCGCCCTCGACGGCGTCACGCGCCGGTCGACTCTGCGGTGGATGACACTCGCATGGGTCGGGTTCGCCGCGGCGACCGGCGCGGGTCTGACGGCGACCGTCCGTTTCCTCTTCCCCAACGTGCTCTTCGAGCCCCCGACGCGCTTCAAGGCGGGGGACCCGGCGACCTACAGCGCCGGGGTGGACGAGCGCTGGAAGGACCGGTATCAGATCTGGATCGTCCGCAATACCGAAGCGATCTACGCGCTCGTGGCAGTCTGCGTGCACCTGGGATGCACGCCGAACTGGCTCGCCGCGCAGAACAAGTTCAAGTGTCCGTGCCACGGCTCGGGTTACTACGTCTCGGGCATCAACTTCGAGGGCCCTGCCCCGCGGCCGCTGGAACGGGCGGAGATCGCCGTCTCACCCGAGGACGGACAGATCGTCGTAGACAAGGCGGTGCGGTTCCTCTACGAGCGCGGCCAGTGGACCGATCCGAAGTCGTTCGTCAAGATGATCTAGCTCCAACATCCTGATCTTTTCCGACGCGTCGCCTGCACCGCCCCCTCCTTCGAGCCCCGTGACGAACTCTGATAATTTCTTGCGCGCTACGACAATGGAGGAGGACGTCACCACCCGATGAGGCGGCTGAGAGACCTGCAGCAATCGATCGTCGAGAGCCAGCTCTGGAAGTCCATCTTTCGGGTCGGTGTCCCCAACACGAACCGCAAACGGGTCCTGGCGATGCTGGGGAACGTCGTCCTGCACCTCCACCCCGTCAAGACCCGCAAGTCCGGCGTCAAGATGCGCTACACCTGGTGCGCCGGCGGCGTGACCTTCTTCCTCTTCCTCGTCCTGACCTTCACCGGTCTTCTGCTCATGTTCTATTACCGGCCGACCGTCGAGTACGCCTTCGTGGACATCCTCGACCTGCGCGAGCAGGTGCCGTTCGGCATCATGCGGGAGGTCCACCGCTGGGGCGCCCACGCCATGGTCATCACGGTCTGGATCCACATGTTCCGCGTCTTCATGACCGGGTCCTACAAGCCGCCGCGCGAGTTCAACTGGGTCATCGGAGTCATCCTGCTGGTCCTGACGCTGCTGCTGTCCTTCACCGGGTATCTCCTCCCGTGGGACCAGCTGGCGATCTGGGCCATCACCGTGGGGTCCAACATGGCCGCCGCGACGCCGCTCGTGGGGATCGAGGGGCCGGGCACGGGCTTGCTGAAGATCGGGGACATCCAGCTCGTCACTTCGTCGAACGACGCGCGCTTCGCTCTCCTCGGCGGGCGGTTCGTGGGCGCCGGCGCGCTGTTGCGCTTCTACGTGCTCCACTGCGTCGGAATTCCTCTCGTGGCGGCCTTCCTGATGGCCGTGCATTTCTGGCGGGTCCGCAAGGACGGCGGGATCTCGGGACCGGTCTAGGGACGAGGGAGGTCGGAGACAGAGCGCGATGGCCGTGATCCAGTTCCTCAAGGACGTCGTCAACTTCGTGTCGGCGCCCCAATACCTCGTCACCCTCTCCTTCATCCTCCTCCTGCTGGCGATCCACTGGAAGTGGCTCTGGACCAGGAGGGGGGGCCTGGTCCTCGGCATCTCGGCGGTCGTTTTCCTGACGCTCTCCTACATGGACCCGAACTTCAACCGCGTCGCGACGCTTCCGGACAACGTCCCGATCGTCGGGATGATCTTCCTCGTCGGGTTCTTCTTCTGGTGGGCGATGAACCAGGCCTACGAGAACGACCGCCGGATCGCGGAAGGGCGGCCGACGATCGAAGGGGAGGACGCGGCGCAGAAAGTCTTCTCCTGGCCGGACCTCGTCTACGTCGAGCTGATCTGCCTCGTCGTCGTGACGGCGGTGATGATCGTCTGGTCGATCTTCCTCAAGGCGCCGCTGGAGGAGCCCGCGAATCCCGCCGACTCGCCCAACCCGTCGAAGGCGCCGTGGTACTTCCTGGGGCTCCAGGAAATCCTCGTGTACTACGACCCCTGGATGGCGGGCGTCGTGCTCCCTTCGCTCATCATCGTCGGGCTCATGGCGATCCCGTACATCGACACGAACCCGAAGGGCAATGGCTACTTCACGTTCCGCGAGCGGCGCTGGGAAATCACCATCTTCCTGATCGGGTTCCTCGTGCTGTGGTGCGTCCTCATCGTGCTCGGCACGTTCCTTCGCGGGCCCAACTGGAACTTCTTCGGGCCCTACGAGTTCTGGGACGGCAACAAGCTCGTGCCGCTGAACAACATCAACCTCTCCGAGATCATCTGGATCAAGATGCTCAAGACCCGGATGCCGGACTTCTGGCTCTGGCGGGAGTTTCCGGGCCTCGTCCTCATCGCGCTCTACATGGGAATCCTGCCGCCGCTCCTTGCCAAGACGGTCCTGCGGCGGTTCTACGAAAAGATGGGGACCGTCCGGTTCCTGATTGGCGTCAACCTCGCGCTCATCATGCTCGCCCTGCCGATCAAGATGTATCTGCGCTGGATCTTCAACCTCAAGTACATCGTCAACATCAACGAGTTCGGGTTCAACATATGAACGGAAGCCGGAAGTCGGAAGTCGGAAGTCGAGCGCAAAAGCTCGACTCCCGACTGTCCACTCTCGACTTCCGGTTCTGAGCCATGCCGCGAAAAGCCCCGGCCGAGCCGATCGACCACCACTACAACATTCCGCGCCTGAACAAGGCGCTGGCGTGGGCGGGAGTCTTCCTGCTCGTCTCCTTCGTGGGGATGATCGTCGAGGACTACGCGCGCGGGTGGAAGCGCATCCAGCGGACCTTCGGGAGGCTCGACGCGCGGAAGACCCGCGAGCAGGCCCTGGAAGCCCGCAAGACGGCCCAGGGCGAGGAGCGCGTCAAGCTGCGCGCGGAGCTGGCCGCCGCACGCAAAGAGCTGCGGGCGGAGCGGGACAAACTGCGGGCCCTGAACGAGAAGCTCCGCAAGATCGAGCCGATAGTCTACCTGGCGGACCAGGAGTACAAGTTCACCCGGGCGAGCTTCGACGCGCAGCGCTACCAGTACGAGGACGCGCTGAACCGAAACCCCTCGGGCGCTCCGAAAGAGAAGGAAGACCTCGACGAGCTGCAGAAAGAGGTGGACGAAAAGACCCTGCGTCTGGCGGAGGTGACCCGCGAGCAGACGGCGATCCAGGGCCAGATCAAGCAGCTCACCTCGCGCGTGGAGGAGATCAACGCCTCGATCGAGCGCCTCACGGCCGATTTCCGCCTGGCCGCGCAAAAGTACGCCGGCCTCCAGGAGGACGCCCTCTTCAAGCTGCGCAACGCGGCGATACTCGACATGGTCAACCCGTCCCTCCGCGTGCAGCAGGTTCAGCTTCCCGACCACTTCAACAACGTCAACTTCATGCGCATCCCGCGCGTGGACCGGTGCACGACCTGCCACGT
>JBHENW010000193.1:0-2750 GCA_046261875.1 Thermoanaerobaculia bacterium
CTCGGCCGCCGCGGAGGGGCGCGAGCCTTGATGGAACGGGAGCTTCAGATCCGCAATCGCCTCGGACTGCACGCCCGCGCCGCCGCCAAGTTCGTCCAGACGGCCAGCCGCTTCAAGTCGGCCGTGAAGATCCGCAAGAACGGGGAGGAGGTGGACGGGAAGAGCATCCTCGGCATCCTCCTCCTGGCGGCCTCGCAGGGCACCCGGCTAATCGTCGCCGTGTCCGGTGAGGACGAGGCCGACGCGCTCGCCGCCGTCGAAGATCTCGTCGCCCGTCGCTTCGACGAGGAAGATTAGGGGGCGGGGGACCGCCCGACCGGCCCGATGCTCCAGGGCATTCCCGTTTCGCCCGGTCTGGCCGTCGGGCGCGCCGTCATCGTGCGCTTCAGCGGCGTGCCCGCCTTCCGCCGGGCCGTCGACCCCGAGCAAATGGAAGAGGAAGAGAAGCGGCTCCGCCGCGCCGCGCGCAAGGCGACGGAGAGCTTCCTGAAGCACTCGCGCGAGACCAGCGGAGAGATCGGCGCGGAGCTCGCCGCCATCCTGGAAGCGCACGGCATGATTGCGTCCGACGAGACCTACCTCCAGGCCATCATCGAACGGATGCGCCGCGAACGCGTCAACGCCGAGTGGGCGCTGGCCGAGGTGTCCTCGGAGCTGGGAGAGCGGCTCGCGAAGGCCGACTCGGACGCCATGCGGGACCGCGCGGCCGACATCGCGGACGTGGCCGGCGAGATCGCCCTGCACATCTCGGGCGGAGAGCGGCTGCTGCCGGAGAATCTGCCCCGCGGCTCGATCCTGATCGCCGATGAGCTGACGCCGGTGGATGCCGCGCGCTTGGACCCCCGTCGGGTCCGGGGTCTGGCCCTCGAGCGCGGGGGCCCGACGTCTCACGCGAGCATCATCGCGCGGTCGCTGGGACTCCCGGCCGCGTTCGGAATCCCCGGGCTCTGCGAGATCGTCTCTCCCGACCGGCCGATCATCGTGGACGGCGATCGCGGCACCGTAGACCCTTCGCCTTCGAAGGAGAAGCTGCGCCGCAGCGTGGTGCGCACCCGGGAGGCGCGGGAGGCGACCCGGCGGCTGCGGGCGCGCACCCTCCGCGATGCGACGACGCGGGACGGCATCCGCGTGCTCGTGCGCGCGAACCTGGAATTCATCGAGGAGTTCGCGGCGCTTGAGCGCTTTCACGCGGACGGCGTCGGCCTCTTCCGATCGGAATTTCTCTACCTCCGGTCGCCCGGACGCGGTCCGTCGGTCGAAGAGCAGCGCGCGGCTTACGAGTCGCTGCTCGAGGCCGCCGGCGGCCACCCCGTCGTCATCCGGACGTACGACCTCGGGGGGGAGAAGGGGATCGGCCCCGCGCGGGGCGAGAACCCGGCGCTGGGACTCCGGGGGCTGCGTTACTGCCTGGCCCTGCCCGAGCTCTTTCAGACGCAGCTGCAAGCCCTCTGTCTGGCCTCGCGGAAGGGGGATCTGCGGATCATGCTGCCGATGGTGTCCTCCGTCGGCGAGCTGCGGGAAGCGCGGGGCCAGCTCGAGCTCGCCGCAAAGGCGACCGGCCTCTCCCGGCTTCCCCCTCTCGGGATCATGGTGGAGATCCCTTCGGCGGCGCTCGTCGCGGACCGGCTGGCTGCGGAGGCCGACTTCTTTTCGATCGGGACCAATGACCTGACGCAGTACGCTCTCGCCGTGGACCGCGCCAACCCGGAAGTCTCCGATCTCTACCGGCCGCTCCATCCGGCGATCCTCCGGATGATAAACTTCGTCGTGGACGCCGGATCCTCGCACAATCGCCCCGTGGCCGTTTGCGGAGAGCTCGCTGCCGATCCGGTCGGGATCTCGGTCCTCATCGGCCTCGGAATCACGGAGGTTTCCGTCACCCCCGTCGTCATTGCGGCCGTCAAGGACAGCCTCGCCTCGGTGGACTCGGGGAAGGCGCGGGCGCTCGCCGGGCGCGCCCTTCTGGCAGAAGATGCGGCCGAGGTTGAGAAGATCTTCCGGGGGAAGCCTTGAGACGCGTCGCAAAGCCCTGGGGATACGAGCTGGTCTTCGCCGAGAACGAGCGCTATGCGGGAAAGATCCTGCACCTCGAGCCGGGTCACTCCCTGTCCCTCCAGTACCATGAAAGAAAAGACGAGACTTTGTATGTTTTGTCCGGTGAGGTGCGACTGCTCGTGGAAGAGGACGGTGGAATGGTCGAGCGCGTGCTGGCTTCGGGCCAGACGTATCGCATCCGCCCGGGCGTCCGCCACCGGATGAGCGCGACGGCGCCGGTGGACCTCGTCGAGGTCTCTTCACCCGAGCTCGACGACGTCGTCCGGCTCGAGGACGCCTACGGGAGAGCGGGCACGACCGCTCCATGAGGGCACCGACGGGAAAGTCCGCGGCGGCGGCGTTCGGTGCGCTGCTCTGCCTCGCGGCGGCGACCGTTCTCGCGCAGGCTCCCACGCCGACACCCCGGTCCAAGCCGCGGCTTTCCGGAGGCTTCGGACGTCCCCGGCCGGTCACCCCGACGCCTTTCGTGGAGGCATCGCGTCCGCCGGGCGCGCCCGTCACGGCCGGCGTGGGCGCTGACAAGCGAGCCAGGGCCGGTGAGAAGTCCGCCATTTCGATCACCAACGAGACGCTCGTCACGGATCCCTCCAAGGGGAAGTTGACGACCACGACCCGTTCGCCGGCGCCCCCGCAGCCCGGCTCCGCCGCCGCGTCCCCCTCGCGAACGGCGGCTTCCGAAGTTCCCTTCGACGACT
>JBHENW010000194.1:0-23274 GCA_046261875.1 Thermoanaerobaculia bacterium
CCGCACTTCCTCTTCAACTCGCTCAACAGCATCCTCCCGCTGGTCTTCCGCGACCGGGAGGCGGCCGCCCGCACGGTCGTGCGCCTGGGGGACCTCCTGCGGCTCTCTCTCAAGACGGGCACGACGCCGCTCATCTCGCTCGCCGAGGAGATCGACTTTCTCCAGATCTACCTCGAGATCCAGAAGACGCGGTTCCAGGATCGTCTGACCGTTGCGCTGAGCATCCGCCCGGACGTCCTCCCGGCGCGCGTGCCGAACCTGATCCTCCAGCCGCTGGTCGAGAACGCCATCAAGCACGGCGTCGCGGGGCGGCCCGGCGCGGTCCGGGTGGAGGTCCACGGATTCCGGGACGGCGAAGACCTCGTGCTCTCCGTCCGCGACGACGGCGTGGGGCTGCCCGAGGGCGCGCGCCCGGAGACCAACGGGGGCGTGGGCTGGCGCAACACGCAGGGGCGGCTGCAGCACCTCTACGACGGCCGCTACCGCTTCGAGTGGGCCAACGTCCCGGAGGGAGGGCTCGCCGTGACCCTGCGCTTCCCGATCTCCTTCGCGCCCGCCTCCCGCCCGCCGGCCAGCGCCGGTTTCGACGCTTAGGGCGGCGCTCCCTCAGCGGATGGCGGCGCGACGCTTCCAGACCGCGGCGCCTTCGCCGTCGCTCTCGTTGGCTCGGGATCTGCCTGACGGCACCGGCGAGCGGCTCACCCAAAGGGGCTCGACCGCTCGCCTGATCCTTCGCTCACTCCCGCGAACCGGAAGTAGGCCGTCAGCGGACGGCGGCTCGCTGCTGCCAGGCGGCGGCCCCATCGGCGTCGCCGAGGGAGGTGAGCGTCTTCGCGGCGAGCAGCGCCGTCTCTCGCCCGGGATGCCGGGCGTGCATCGTCTCCAAAAGCTCGCGCACCTCGCGGACTTTCCGTCCTTCGAGGGCGAGAGGATCGCGAGGCGCGCGTAGGCCTCGCTGTGCGAGGGTCTCGCCCGTATCTCCTCGCGAAACGCGGCGATCGCCTCCGCATGCCGGCCCATCCGGGCAAGCGCCTCCCCCCGGAGAAAGTGGCGTCCGGAGGCGGGGGCTCCCCCCGCCGCCTGCGACGCCCGGTCCAGCTCCTCAAGCGCGCGCGCCGGGTCCTCCCGAGCGAGGGCGACCTCTGCCAGGATCGCGTGCGCCTCCGCCGGCGCCACCGGGATCCCGAGCCGGGCTTCCTGTTCGGCCTCGGACAGTTTGCCGAGACGCAGATGGACCTTCGCGAGGTCGAGCGCGATCTGGCCCGCCAGGCCGGGCGAGAGCGCGATCGCCTCCTGGAACGCTTTTTCCGCCTCTCCGAGCCGCCCGTCCTCCGCGAGCAGCTCCGCGAGTACCGGACGTCGAAGAAGCGCGGGTTGTCCCGGAGGATCTTCTCGAGCTCGGCGATCGCGCCCCTGCGGTCCCCCCCCGGCCGCGAGGCGGAACGCTTTGCCGGCCTCGGCCAGCGATGAGACGCGCTCGGCCGGGTTGGGCAGTGGCCCGCCGGCGAAGGCCTCGCCCGAGAGGGTCAGATAGCCGAGCGAGGCGAGCTTGCGGAGATCCTCGGCGTCGGCGGGACCGGGACCGCTGAACCGGTCGCCCCTCGCGTCGAGCTGCCGCTTGAGCGCGCGGGCGGGCTCGGAGGAGGGAGAGAAGAGGTTTTTCGTCTCGAGCGGGTCCTCCCGGAGGTCGTAGAGTTCCGGGCGCGGCCCGTCGATGAAGTGATGGCGGCCGTTCCATAGCGAGCGGAGGTGGCTCCAGCCGAGGTGGAGCCGCGGGTAGTACGTCTCGGCATAGATCGCCGGCGCTTCCGCCGGCGCAGATCCCGCGAGGATCGCGCTCGCGCGAAGCCCGGCGGGGAGATCGGCCCCAATCAGCCCCGCCACCATCGGGAAGACGTCGGCCAGGCCGACCGGCGTCGAAACGGTCTCGCCGGCCCGCTTCCCGCCCGGCAGCTTGACGAGCAGGGGGATGCGCAGCGCTTCGCGGTACAGGAGCACGCCGTGCTCCTCCTCCCCGTGCTGCCCGAGCCCTTCGCCGTGGTCGGAGAGAAAGACGATGAGGGCTTCGTCATGGAGGCCGAGACGCTCCAGCGCGGACAGGAAATCCCCGACGACCTGGTCGGCTGCGGCGACCTCGCCGTCGTACGGGGAACGGTGCCGGCTGCGGAAAGGCTCCGGGGGCTCGTAGGGCGAATGGGGCTCATACAGGTGCAGGAGGAAGAAAAACGGTTTGTCGCGGTTCTTCCCGATCCAGTCGAGTGCGATCTGCGCCGTCGCGGCACCCGGGCGCTCCGCTTCGCGAAGCGCTCCGCTCCCCTCGAGATCGCCGACGCGGTCGTCGTAGAAATCGAAGGAACCGTCCATACCGGTCCCGGCGCGCAGCACATGCGCGGAGACCGCCGCGCCCGTGGCGTAGCCCTGCTGTTTCAGGACGCGTGGAAGCCATGGACGGGCCGGGGTGATCCGGTACCCGACGTTGTCCCGCACGCCGTGCTCGGGGGGCAGCAGGCCCGAGAGGAGCGAGACGTGCGCCGGCAGCGTCAGGGGACAGGGACTCGTCGCGTCGGCGAACAGGAGGGATTTCCTGCGCAGCGCATCGAGGTGTGGAGTCGCCGGCTCCGCCGCGCCGTAGGCCCCCACTCGGTCCGCTCGCAACGTATCCACCGAGACGAAGACGATCGGGGCGCCGCGGTAGATTTCCGTACGGTCGGACGGGGCCCTCCGGCCGCACGCCGCGGTAAAGAAGACCGTCGTTCCCAGGATCGTGAGGATGCGGGCTGTCATCGCCCGGGATCTTTTCGCGGAACGGAAAAAGAAAAGCGGGGCGGCCCGTGCCGCCCCGCCCCGGGACTCGGGAACCTTAGAACCGGACGCCGGCAGAGACGAGGAACTCGCGCGCCCGCTGATGGCTGGCCGCACCGGTGGCGCGGCCGAAGTTCACGGACCGGCGGAACGTCGTGGGCTGACCGTTCGCATCCAGCGGCCCGTCCGCGTTGGGGATGATCGTCGTGTTGTGCGTCACGAGCTCGTCCTCGTTGAGCACGTTGATGACGTCCACCTTCACCCACGGCGCAAGGCTCTTCCACACCGGCAGCTCGTACGCGAGCGACAGATCCAACCGCGTGATGTCGGGGAACAGCTCCGAGCCGCGCTCGCCGAAATAGAGGGTCGCCGTCGTCGGCGGGAGCGCGTAACCGGGGTCGCGCGAGAGCTGGACGTCGGACACCGGGTAGTTGGCCGCCACGAAGCTGTACGGCGTCCCGGAGTCGTACCGCCAGATCGCGCCGAAGTCGAAGTTGCCGAAGCGGGTCGGGACGGCGTAGGCCCCGAGGAGACGCAGCTTGTGCTTCTGGTACCCGGCCAGGCGGCCGTACGGCTCGTAACGCCGCGGGTCGTTCAAGATCTCGGGATAGTCGGCGAAGAGCGAAGGAAGACCCGGCTGGCTGGGCCCCTCCCCTTCGAAGTTCCCCTCGAACTTGATGTTGTACGTGTAGTTCACCTGGGTCCGGAGACGCGGGGTCGGGTTGAAGCCTCCCTGGAAGAGGAGCGCCTGGTACTTGCGGTCCCGGAGGTCCGTGTTGCGGTGCACGATGTTGTCGTTGGGCACCGGGATGCCGTCGATCTCGACGAGCGTCTGACCATTCTCGAAGAGGATGAAGTCCTCGATGAAGTCGTCCGTGTCCCGGTCGACGTAGGTCACCGCCCCGTAGAGGCGGCTGGAGAACTGTCCTCCGACCGAGAGCGTGAACTCTTCCGTGACCGGCGAGTGGAGCGTGTCTTCCTGGAAGTTCGTGAGGGCCGGGAAGTTGGCGCCGGCGAGGAGGTAGTTCTCCCGGTCGAATCCCGGGTTGAAGTCGAACCCGATCCCGCGCGGGCCGACGTACACGTAATAGATCAGGTCCGGGTTGCCGACGTTCGTCGTGTTGTTGAACTGCGAGTCCTGATAGCGGCCCGCGTAGTGCCCGTAGGTTCCGGACACGACGAACCGGCCGTCCCCCTTGACGTCGTAGGAGAGGCCGAGGCGCGGCATCAGGGCGTCCTCATCGGCGATCGTCGAGCCGCCGGGGCCTTCCCCTTTCGCCATCTCGTAGCGCAGGCCGAGGTTGGCCGAGAGGTGCTTGTTGATCCGCCAGGCATCGTTCACGTACACCGACGTCGTGTCGATGTTGGATTCCGCGCCGAGCTGCGGGACCCAGTTCAGCAGGAGAACGCGTCCCGCCCGGAACTCGGGCTGCAGGAAACCTTCCGGGGTGAGGATCGGCGACCCGTCCGGGTTGATCGCGTAGTCCGCGCGGAAGTTGAACTCCGTCGGGCCCTGCGAGTTTCCCCCGACCGCGATCGACTGGAACCACTCGCCGCCGACCTTGAGGTCGTGCGTCCCGACCTTCTCGGATGAAAGGTAGTAGTTGAGACTTCCCGAGATCTGCTTGTTGTCCCGATCTTCCGGATCCCGCCCGTTGTCGAAGTACCGCCCGCCGTAGTGGGCGAAAGCCTGTGTCAGGGTGATGAAGGAGGAATCCCGGAAGTCGGTCGATCCGGTGTCCGACCGGAAGCCGAAGTGCTTTTGCGAGTACTGGAGCGATCCGAAGAGGCGGTCCGTGAAGACGCCGTTGTAAGAGGCGACGAAGAGGCTGCTCGGATCCGTCTCGTTGAAGGGATCGAAGAGATCGGCGGTCTGCGGGAACGAGGTCCGGAAGACCTCGCGCTCGGAGTCCGTGTAAGCCGCCTGCAGGCTGTGCCCCGGCGTGATCTGGCCGGTGAGCTTGCCTTCCAGACGGTACTCCGTGTCGGAGCCCTCGAAGCTCGTGCCCGTGACCGGGAGGATGTCCTGGTCCGTGACGTCGTAATACCGGCCCGCCAGGAAGAACCAGAGGCGGTCCCGGATGATCCGTCCGCCGAGCGCTCCGGAATAGATGTCGATGATCTGGTCCGTGTGCTGGACGTCCCGCTCGTCCTCGAACGGCGTGTTCTCCCGCCAGTCGGCATTCGTCAGGTCTGCCCGGACGCTCCCGTGGTACTCGTTGCCGCCGCTCTTGGTGATGGCGTTGACGACGCCGCCCGAGAAACGCCCGAACTCGGCGGAGATCCCCGAGGTGAGGATCTGTGTTTCCGCGATCGCTTCCTCGATGACGATGCCGACCGTGACGTCGCCGAACTGGTTGTCGATGACGTCCACGCCGTCCACGAGGAACAGGTTGTCGAACGCGAAGCCGCCCGAGATCTGGAGCTGTTGCGCGTTCGGCGTGTTCGTCGTGACGCCGGGCGCGAGCGAGCCGATCTGGTCCAGGCGGCGTCCGATGGGAAGCGACTCGATGAACTCGGCGTCATAGACCGTCTCGTTGACGGCGGTCTTCTCGACGTCGAGGGAGTCGCCGGAGACCGCCACGGCCTCGGTCGCCGCCGTCACTTCCATGTTGGCGTCGGCGCGCGCCGTCCCGCCGAGCTCGACGGTCGCATTGCGCTGCACGGTCTGCATCCCGACGAGCTCGAAGGTCACCGTGTAGGGGCCCGGGGGAAGGAGCTTGAAAACGTACTCACCGGTGGCGCCGGTCCCCTGCGAGCGCGTCCCCTGAAGCGCCGGGGAGGAAATCGTCACGGTGACGCCGGGCAGGCCGGTGCCGTCCGCGAGGAGGGCATGGCCGGTCAGCGTTCCCGTCTGGAGCGCCTGCGCGCCAACCGCGTGTGCCGCGAGCAGGCCTGCGAAAGCGAGAACCAGGAGCCGGGTGAGACGAAACATTTCACCTCCAGAAAGAAAGGGGAGCGGCCGAGGCCGCTCCCCTTTCCGAGTACAGGAATCCAGGTTCAAAAGGTTCCGATCATCAGAAGCGCACGCCGGCCGAGATCCGGAAGGTGCGCGGGAGCTGGTAACCGTCGCGGCTGATCGCGCGCCCGAAGTTCGCGTGGTAGGCGTAGTGCACGCCTTCGACCGGCGCCGTCGTGCGCGGGTCGAAGTTCTGGAAAGCGGAGCCGGCGTTCACGCGGGTGTTCACCGTGACGTTCGAGTCGACGCCCGATGCGGCCGCCGTTGAATCCGTCCTCGTTGAACACGTTGAGGAGCTCCGGCTGGAGGAAGAGCTCCAGGGTCTTCCAGAGGCGGAAGTTCATGTTCACCGCGAGGTCGGTTCGGGTGATGTCGTCGGTCCGGAAGCTGCCG
Source organism: Thermoanaerobaculia bacterium (assembly GCA_046261875.1). Classification (GTDB taxonomy): domain Bacteria; phylum Acidobacteriota; class Thermoanaerobaculia; order UBA5066; family Gp7-AA6; genus JBHENW01. The sequence continues at coordinate 6,155 of JBHENW010000194.1, forward strand.
CGCGGCGCGAAGAAGTACTCCACCGACGCCGGCGGCGAGGCGTACCCGGGGTTCGTCGTGGCCGGCCGGGTGTCGATGGCGCCGTTGCCGCTGAAGGCGATGCCCGAGCCGTAGTGCTGGAGCACCGTGACGTTGAAGTCGGCGAAGGCAGTCGGGATGTCGTAGCCCACCCAGAGCGCTGCACGGTGCCGCTGGTCTCCCGTGAGGTATCCCTCCGGAAGGTTCTGCGCGAAGTCCTTGTACTCGGGGTAGTCGCCCGGCGCCGGATAGGCCGAAGCGCCGGCTCCGGTCACGGGGCCGCTGACCAGGTTCTCGGCCTCGAAGTTTCCGGTCAGTCGCGACCAGGTGTAGTTGCCGCCGATGAAGAGTCCCTGCAGCGGGCGGACGGAGAGCTGCGTCTGCACGGCGTCGTAACGCCGGTCGTAACGGTCCTCGTTGATGACCAGCGTCAGGTCGGTCTGGTTGCCGTACTGGTCACGCGGCGCGAGTCCCGTCCCCAGGTCCGTTCGGGTGCCGTAGTAGTCGTCCCAGTCGCGGTGGATGAAGTCCACCTTCGCGAATCCCCGCGTCCCGAGGGCCATGCCGACGCCGGCCGTGTACTCCTTGACGTTGGGAGAGTTCAGCGAGCCCTCGAGGATCTGTGTGGAGATCCCGGGGACGGAGGAGAGGCGGGTCGGGGTGCTCCCCGTGCCGCCGATCGAGTTGAACCAGTCGAAAACCGCCTGGATCGCCCGGTGCGGGTTGAGCAGCTCCGAGGTCGGGGCATTGGGGTCGCAGTTGATGCAGGGCCCGCGATAGAACCAGTCGACGGTCGCGGAACGCCCCGCCGGCGAAGACTGGTCGGCAATCGAGTCCGACAGCAGCGCGACGTACTGCCCGTAGCCCGCGTTGAAGATCAGCCGGCCATCGCCCTTCGGATCGAACTGCGCGGCGAGACGCGGGCTGATCGCGTCGTCGTCGGAGGTCTTGAAGCCGTTGCTGTCCACCCCGTCGTTCTTGTCGTAGCGAACGCCGAGGTTGAAGCTCCAGTTCTTGAAGGACCACCGATCGTTGAGGAACACGGAATGCGTGTTGAAGTCGGTCCCGAGGGTTCTCTGGGCGATCGGGTTCCACCGGATGAACGTCGAGTCGCCCGGCGTGCGGAAGACGGGGAAGACGTCCGTGCCGCGGATGTACGCGCTCGTCCCGAAGATGCGGAAGTCACTTCCCGACTGGAAGTTGTCGGCGAAGCGCAGATCGTGGAAGTACTCGTAGCCGAGCCGGATGTCGTGCGTCCCCAGGCTGGGGGTCGAAAGGAAGTAGGAGACCTTCCCGAGCCAGCTCTTGTTGTCTCGCTGCTCGGGTGTGTCGTTGGCGAACGTCGGCGAGTTGTAGCGGGCCTGGGCCCGCGACAGGTCGAGCAGGAGCGTTCCGCGGAGGAGGTCCCGGAACGGCGAGCCGGAGTTCTCGAACGTGAACTCCTTCTGCGAGTACTGCGCCTCGATGAAGAGGTTGTTCGTGAGGACTCCGCTGTAGTTGACCGCCATGAGGGTGTTGGGCGTCTGGCGGGTCACGAGGCTGGCCGTGTCGAGGATGTTCGTCGTGAAGGAGTTGTTGACCTCTTCGTCCTCGATGTCGATGTAGGAGCCGACGAGGTTGTGCCCGGCGAAGGGCTGGATCGTCAGCTTACCTTCGAGGCGCTGCGTGTCGCGGACGTTGGTGTACTGGATGGCGGTCGGGTTGATCGAGCCGGGCCCGGCAGTCGGCCGCGTTTCTCGAGAGGTGCTCGTCTCCGCCTTCCGGCCGGCTCCGAAGAACCAGATGTGGTCCCTCCAGAAGGGGCCGCCGAGAGTCGCCTCGTACACCGGGTTGTTCTTGTTGATGCGCGGGTCCGTCCGGGCCGCCGCGACGCCGCGGTCTCCGGTGCGCTGGTTGAAGGGATCGTTGGCGGACCAGTCGTCGTTCGTCATGCTCGTCCGGAACGAGCCGGAGAGCCGGTTTCCGCCGGACTTCGTGATCGCGCTCACGACGCCGCCGCTGAAGCGGCCGTACTCCGCCGAGATGTTTCCGGTCAGGACGGTCGTCTCCTGGATCGCGTCCTCGATGAAGAGGTCGTGCGGCTGGCCTCGGAGGTTCTCGTTGACGACGACGCCGTTGATCAGGAAGAGGTTCTCGAAGGACGGGGCGCCCGAGATGGCGATCGAAGCGAGCCGGTCGTTGCCTCCCGGGCCGTTGTTCGTGACGCCGGGGGCCAGCAGCGTCGTCGCGGCGAGCGTCCGTCCGACGGGGAGCTTCTCGATGAACTCCTTGCTGTAGTTCGCCGCCACCTGAGGCGACTCGAGAACGGCGGCCTCGCCCTGCGCGCCCGTGACGGTCAAGGCTTCGGCGACGGGCGACGGCGTCAGGACGGCGTCGCTGCGTGTCGTCTGCGCGACGAGGAGCGTGAGGCTGCGGGTCACCGACGACATTCCGGAGAGCGCGAAGGTCACCCTGTACTCGCCGGGGGGGAGGAGGTTGAAGTTGTAGTCACCGGATCCGGAAGTCGTGCTCTCGCGCTTCCCCTGGAGCTTCGGTGATTCCACCGTCACGGTCACCCCCGGCAGCGCGACGTCCCCTTCCGTCGTCACCTTCCCCGTGAGCGTGGCCGTCGGCAGCCCTTGCGCGAGCGCATGGCCGGCGATGCCGGCGAGCACCAGCACCCATGCAGAGAATCGTGTGATTCGCATGCGCGTCCCCCTACACACCTTCGCTGTTCATCCGACTTGCCTGTTGCGGGGCCGCGAACGGTCCCGCTGCGGCAGGGGCCCTCCTCATCGCGGGGTTCCTGAAAAGCAACACCGTTGCCACGGCCTGCACGCGAGCGAGCCGGACCAACGCTGCGGGGGGAGGGCTGAAACCGGCCGGGTCGAGGATGAAAATCAACGCGTCCCGGCGTCATCCACTTTGCCGGAGTTCGCTTCAAGGCTTTGGATGGGACGCGATGGGAGAAAAGAAAATCCCGGCGGGCGCATGGCCCGCCGGGACGAAGGAGAGAAGTGAAACCTAGAAGGAAAGCCGGGCGCCCAGACGCACCACGCGCGGGCTCTGGATCTCCCGAATCCGGTCGAAGGTGGCCTGGTTGACCCGGCCGTTGCGCTGCAGGACCGTGTTGTCGTTGAGCGCATTGAACACGTCCGCCGAGATCGCGACCTGCAGGGGCGCCAGGTTCAGGATCTTCTCCAGGCGCAGGTCCAGGTTGTAGACGTTGTCGTAACGCTCGTCGTCCATCTTCCCGATGATGACGTCGCGCGTGCCGAGTCCGTCGCCCGGATCGACGCGGTGGAAGCGGATGAAGGGATACCCCTCGCGGCCGTACAGGTTGCCCGCGACATTGAAGCCGAGCGGGAGCTGGTACATGCCGCCGACGTTGAACTGCCAGGTGGAGTTGATGAAGATCTCGGCTTTCGCGCCGCTCGCAGCGCCCGCCGGGGAGACCGCGATGTCGTTGCCGGCGCAGGTCGAGCCGCCGATGAGACCGATGGCCGTACCCGGCCAGAGGTTGCCGGCGCCGCCCCGGTTGTTCGTCGGGTCATAACAGGAGTCGGCGCCGCCGTCTTCGGTCCAGTCCTGCCAGCCCACGGAGCCGCGCATCATCCACCGGTTGGAGAGGCGCTTCTGGAAGTTGAGATCCACGCCATGGTAGGTCTGTGCCCAGTCGGGCCGGTTCTCGATGGTCAGGCCGGGCGGGATGTCCACGCCTGGACGCAGCGCGTAATAGGGCTCGCTGTAGGTCTCACCGTTCGGGAGGGTTCCGGTCACGTTGCCCGCCAGCTCGAAATCGGCCGCGGTCAGACCGGTCCGGCGCGGAAAGATCGCGCCGTCATAGGTGCGGTACGTGTAGTTGAGGCCGACGACGAACTCCGGAAGGATCTCGCGCTCGATGCCGAACACGATCTCATCCGTCTGGCCGGCTTCCAGGTCGGGATCCTGCATGTTGGGAGAGATCGCCGACCCGGGGTTGTCCGGGTCGAGGCCGTAGAAGGAGACGAGGCCGCGGCCGAAGTCCAGCTCGTCGCGTGTGATGATGTGGTCGCCGTTGTCGTTCCAGAAATAGTAGATGCCGGCGAGGGCGCCGGGGTTTGAGAAAACGATCGGCCCGACGCCGAGCTGGTCCGCATAGCGAGCGTAGCTCGCTTTGAGGAGCGTTTTCTTCTGGGCGCCGAGGGCGTAAATCAGGCCGACCCGCGGGGAGATGTCCTCCCACTCGAATGGAAAGTCGGCGTCCTCGGCGACGATCTCGGGCAGCAAATCGGGCACGACCGGGTTGGCCGGGGTCGTCGTCCCCACGTTGTGCCCGCGCTGCAGGTCGTAACGGGCGCCGATGTTGACCGTCAGGTTGCCCGCGGTGATCGTGTCTCCGAGGTATCCGCTGTAGAACTCGAGGTCGGCTCCGGCCACGGCGCGCCGCGTCAGTGTCGCCACCGGCTCGGAGAAGTTCGCCAGGTCGCCGTAGTTGCCGTTGCCCGGCCAGGTCGAGAAGGAAGTGACCGGCGTCGAGCGATAAGAGAAACCGAACTTCAGCTCGTTGCCCACGTTGCCCGTGTTGAAGAAGTAGGAGCCGTTGGCAGCCGTTTGGTGCTGCGGGCGGATCGTGCGGTAGTCCAGGAAGCTTCCCTGCCAGACGCCGTTCGGGTCGATAAAGAGGTTGTTGACGCCGAGCCCGCCCGCCGGCGTCAGCCCGAAGCCGCCGCTGACGTACGAGTACGAAGCGGAGGCGAAGAGAGCCTGCGAGAAGACGTAGGAGAGCTCACCCTTGATGACTTCGGTCGGTCCGCTCTGGTTCCAGCCGGCCGGCTGCGGACGCGTCGGTCCGGTGTTGCGCCCGAGCTTGATCTTGTCCCCTTTGGTGTAGCTGGCCGTACCCGCCAGGTTCTCGAAGAACTGGACGTTCAACTTGCCGTTGGTATCCTCGAGCGTCGTCTTGTCCGAGGTGTTCGAGATGGTCAACAGGTCGATCTGGTTGCGCCCGTAGGCGCCCCAGAGCCAGAGCCGATCGCGGATGATCGGGCCGCCGACTTCCACGCCGTAGTCCTGGACCTCGTCGATCCGGTTGCCGCCTCCGACGCCCTGCTGAACGGCTTCGGACGGGATGTTCCGGCTCTGCCACTCCTGCTGGGCGAGCATGACGCGGGCCGAGCCGTGGAGCTCGTTGGTTCCGCGCTTGGTGACCATGTTGAGCTGAACGCCCGGCGTCTGCGACGTCACGTCGCTCCCGCCGGTCGAGGCGTTCATCTCTTCGAAGGAGTCGAAGTCGTAATAGGTGGGAGAAGAGCCGAGCGCGCCCATGTCCGTGATGGTCACGCCGTCGATGTTCCAGACGTTCTGGTTGCCGGCGGCGCCTTTCCCCACGTAGTTGGTCTGCTGGCCGCTCTCGTTGCCGCCGACGTTCAGACGGTCGGTCTGCACGCCCGGCACCGTCTGGAGGATGACCCACGGGTCGCGCGCCGTCGGGATGGACCGGAGCTCCACCTCATCCACCGTGGCGCCCGTCTCGACCTTGCGCGTGTCGAGCAGCGGTGATTCGCCCTGGACAGTGACCGCCGCTTCGACCGTGGAGAGCGACAGCGTCGCGGACGTGTTCGTGTTCTGTCCGAGGGCCACCTGCACGTTCGGCTTGGTGACCTTCGAGAACCCCTGGAGCTCGTAGACGAGCGTGTACGTGCCGGGGTCCAGACTGACGAACCGGTACTCGCCGCGCGCGTCGGTCGTCTGCGAGCGCGGAGCGCCGACTCCCGAGAGCGTCACGGTGACGCCGGGGAGTCTCCCGCCCTGCTCGTCGGCGACGTAACCGTAGATATTTCCCGTCAGCTGCTGCGCCGCCAGGGGCGCGGCCGCCGACAGCACGAGGACGGCGAGAACGGCGGCGAGGCGCCAGCCGACCTTCCGTCGTGCGGATGACATCATCATTCCTTCACCTCACTGGTTGATGGGTTGTTGAAACCGGTTTTGCGGCGGCGTGGCTGGATTGCGTTCGTGTCGGCCCCCTTTCGTGTCTTCACGGGGCCGCGTAAAGAGCAATGCATCTGCCACGCGCCACTGTTGAAGATGGCGATGCCCACTGCGACGGTGAGAGGGACGAGCTCCGCGATTCCGAGGACGAGATCGAAAGCTTCATCGCGCTCACCGTGAAGCTGTCCGGCTTTCTGAAGCGCGGCCCAATTCCTTGGATGCGGCGGACGAATCGGGACCCGAAGTCAGCCGATCGGCCGCGCGGCGGCCGCCTCTCAAACCGGCGCGACGCGGCGAGCGCAGTCGCGTCCGAGCCCTCCACCTCCTGTCCTACCCGGTTCGGCGGACGTACTCGGAAAACCTTTTCTCGTCCGGAGCGTTGTATCGGAGAGGGGGAACTCCAGCCGTGGCGCTCGACCGGACCCGGAAAGCGATCGCAGCACTCCTCCTGCTGGGGGCTGCGAGGATGCTGGCGGTGGAATCGGCGTTCGAAAACACGCCCGCCTCGGCCCGGAACCGCCGGGCGATGGACCGTTCCCGGGAGCTCCTCCGATCCGCCCTCGAGCTGTACCCGGGCACGACGGTCGCCGTGGGCGCGGAAGACGAGATCATCTGGTCCGCCGGTTTCGGGTTCTCCGACGTCCGCCGTGAGATTCCCGTGTCCGCCGCCACGCAGTTTCGGATCGCGCGGATCTCGGAGGCGCTCACTTCCGTCGCCGCGGCGCGTCTGGCCGAACAGGGGCGCCTCGATCTCGACGCGGCGGTGCAGCAGTACGTCCCTGCTTATCCCGACAAGGGATTTCTCATCACCCCGCGCATGCTCGCGGCGCACCTCGCAGGGCTTCCGCCGCCGCGTCCGGAAGACCGCGCCACGCAGCGGCGGTGCACGGGCGTCGGCGACGCGCTGCGCGCGATCCGCGACCGCCCGCTGTCGCGGGCGCCGGGAACGAAGTTCCTTCAGTCGAGCGACGGCTACGTGCTGCTGTCCGCCGTCGTCGCCTCCGCCGCCGGCCGCGACTTCGACGAGACGATCCAGGAGCAGGTGCTGCGCCCGGCGCGGATGTCTTCGACGATGCTCGAAGATCCGCGCGGCCCTCTCTCGCGCCGGTCCCGTTTCTACGAGCGAGGCTGGTTCGGCATCCTGCGCGAGGCGCCTCCGGTCAGCCACCTCTGCAAGTGGGGCGCGTCGGGCTTCGTCTCGACCGCGGAGGATCTCGTGCGCTTCGGCCTCTCGCTGCTCGGCGGCGAGATCGTGCGGCGCGAAACCCTCGCGACGCTCTTCGCGCCGCAGCGCACTCGCCTGGGAGAGAGCACCGGAGTGGGTCTGGGCTGGGAGGTCGCCGTCGATTCGCGAGGCCGGCTGCGCCTGATGCAGAACGGCCGGACCGTCGGTGGCCGCTCGGCGATCATCCTGGTCCCTGAAACTCGGCTCGCCGTGGTGCTCCTCGCCAACATCGAGGGGGAACATCTCGACGACCACGCCAACCGGATCGCCTCGTTCTTTCTGGACGGGGAGTGAAGGACGGGAGTCGATAGTCGATAGTCGAGAGTTCCGCCCGACTACCGACTCCCGACTTCCGTCTCCCAAAAAAAACCCGCGTCCTAGAGCCGGCACATCGAGCGAGGCGAGCCGAGCGCCGGCAATCGAACGCGGGAAGGTTTCGTTGACCCGCGGGGAGTCTAGAAAGGACTCTTCGCCCGCGTAAACGATCCCGGGACCGGCCCGTGCGCCGCAGGGACGAGTCCTCCGAGAGCGGGGACTACGACCGGCGACTCCTTCCGGCGCGACCCCCTCGGCGCCGCCGCAAGAGAGCCGAAATTCCTTCCCGAAGTGAAAAACCCGACCCGTCCCCTGCGGGTGACGTCAATAAGCCCTGGAAATAAAAGGTCTTGCGGCGTGGCACGCCCCTTGTAGTTACGGTGGCCGTGCGCAACGGAAGTTGGCACACCTGAGAGAAAGGAAGGGAGGACATGAAGGCCAGGAAGCTCAAACGAATGATGCTGACGGGCGCCATGGTCTCGCTGATGTCGTTCTCGGCCATGTACGGCCAGGAGCGCGCCAGCACGCGCGTGTCGCGCCCGAACGCGCAGGAAGCCCGCCGCGTGGTGCCTTTCCGTTCCGACAAGACGGACAGCTGGATGTGCAACAACGTGAGCTCCTTCTGGTGCCAGGAAGGGCGCGCAACGCAGACTCCGCCCCCGAGCAACCCGAACAGACGCAGCGGCCGCGGTTAGAGTTCCCACGATCCAGGGTCCCGAGCCTCTCGGGGTTCTCGATCGGAGGAACTCAAAAAAGCCCCTCACGCGAGGGGCTTTTTTTTCACGTCGCTCTCGCTCGCGCGGGCTCTGCTGCCGGACCGGCGAACGGCTCGCTGAAGCTAGCTCGACCGCTCGCCTGATCCCGCGCTCGCTCCCCGCGACCGGTCTCAAAGACCCCCAAACCCGCTGACATATATTTGCCGCGCGCCCGAGGCCCCGGGGCGGCAATCGAATGCAGATCTTCCACCGCAGCACCAACACGATCTCTCGAGTCTCGCTCTTCGGGGCGGTTTTCTTCCTCGCCTTCCTCGGCTGGCTCTTCGGCGCGATCCAGCGGTCTCCCTACGTGACGCAGCAGGGGGTCGCGCGCGAACAGCCGGTGCAGTTCTCCCACCAGCACCACGTCGGAGCGGTCGGGATCGACTGCCGGTACTGCCACACGACCGTCGAAACGTCCTCTTTCGCGGGAATCCCGCCGACCAAGACCTGCATGAACTGCCACTCCCAGATCTGGGCGACGAGTCCCATCCTCGAGCCGGTCCGCGAGAGCTTCCGGACCGACGAATCCCTCGAGTGGACGCGCGTCCATGACCTGCCGGACTTCTCCTATTTCAACCACAGCATCCACGTGGCCAAGGGCATCGGCTGCGAGACGTGTCACGGCCGCGTGGACCGCATGCCGCTCATCTGGCAGGCCTCGTCCCTCCAGATGGAGTGGTGCCTCGAGTGCCACCGCGAGCCGGAGCGTTTCGTGCGGCCTCGGGAGGAGGTCTTCACGATGGGCTGGGTCCCGCCGAAGGACCAGCTCGAGCTCGGCCGCGAGCTCGTGAAGCAGTACGGGATTCGGACGAGCTTCGAGCTGACGAGCTGTTCGATGTGCCACCGGTGAGCCTCGTCGAAGACCGCCCGCCGCGCCCCGCCGACGCTCCGGCCGAGGAGCTGGACCTCGGAGCCCTCCGCGAGCTCTCGCGCGAAGGCGGCGGCAAGCGGTATTGGCGCTCCCTCGAGGAGCTCTCGCGCACCGAAGGGTTCGAGAGCTTCCTGCGTCGGGAGTTCCCGGTCGCCCTGACGGAGGGGTACGACCGGCGCGACTTCCTCCGGGTCATGGCCGCCTCCCTCGCGCTCGCCGGCGTGACCGCCTGCACGCAGCAGCCGGTCGAGAAGATCGTCCCGTACGTCCGGGCGCCGGAGGAGTTCGTTCCGGGCCGCCCTCTGTTCTACGCCACGGCCCTGACCCTGGGGGGTCTCGCCCAGGGAGTCCTGGTGGAGAGCCACATGGGGCGCCCGACGAAAGTCGAGGGAAACCCGCAACATCCCGCCAGCCTGGGGGCGACCGACGTCTTCTCCCAGGCGTCTCTCCTCACGCTCTACGATCCCGACCGGTCGCGCACGCTGACGCAGCTCGGTGAGATCCGGCCCTGGACCTCCTTCCTCTCCGCCCTCCGGCTGGCCCTGGAAGAGCAGCGCGGACGCCGTGGCGCCGGGATCCGGATCCTGACGGAAACGGTCACCTCTCCCACGCTCGCGCGGCAGCTGCGCGACCTCCTCGCGCGCTTTACGGAAACGCGAGGGCACCAGTACGAGCCGGTCTCGCGCGATGCCGCGCGCGAGGGCGCCCGCCTCGCCTTCGGCGCTCCCTTGTCGATCCAGCACCGGCTCGAAGGCGCCGACGTGATCCTCTCCCTCGACGCGGACTTCCTCTCCTGCGGCCCCGGACACCTGCGCGCCGTCCGCGAGTTCTCGGCCCGGCGGCGTCCCGACGCGGCAGGCGGGATGAACCGCCTCTACGCCGTCGAGTCCAGCCCCACGAACACCGGGGCTTCCGCCGACCATCGTCTCCCCGTCCGGCCATCGGAGGTCGAAGCCGTCGCGCGCGCGATCGCTTCGGCGCTCGGGGCCGCGCCGGCGGGACCGCCGCTGGGGGCGCCGGCCGCGGCGTGGACTGCGGCCGTGGCGGCGGACCTGAAGCGCTCCGCGGGGCGCAGCTGCGTCATCGCGGGGGAGCACGGGGCGCCGTCGGTCCACTGGCTGGCGCACGCGATCAACGGAACGCTCGGCAACTTCGGGACGACCGTAATCGCGACGGACCCGGTCGAAGCGGATCCCGTCGCTCAGGCGGAGTCCATCGCGGAGCTGGCACGCGCGATGGATGCGGGCAGGGTCGAGGTCCTCCTCATCCTCGGCGGGAATCCGGTCTTCGACGCGCCCGCCGACCTGGACTTCGCCGCGCGGATGGATCCCGTCAAGTTCCGCGCCCGGCTCGGGCTCTACGACGACGAGACCTCGCGCCTTTGCCACTGGCACGTCCCCGAGGCGCACACCCTCGAGAGCTGGGGGGACGCCCGCGCCTACGACGGGACGGTGACCCTCCAGCAGCCGCTCATCGCCCCGCTCTACGGAGGGCGCTCCGCTCACGAGCTGCTCGCGGCCTTTACCGACCAGCCGGAGCGGTCGGGTTATCAGATCGTGCGGGAGCACTGGCAGGCGCAGAGCCCCGGCCAGGGGGCAGGGGGTACCGCAAGGTCCTCCCCCGAAGATGACTTCGAGGCGTTCTGGCGGCGCTCGCTCCACGACGGCGTAGTCGCGGGCACGGCCCTCCCCGCGCGGAGCGTCTCCGTGCGGACCGTCGCGGCGGCTCCCGCGGTCCCGCGTCCGACTGCGGGCGAAGCGCTCGAGATCAATCTGCGGCCGGATCCTTCGATCTACGACGGGCGCTTCGCCAACAACGGCTGGCTGCAGGAGCTCCCCCGCCCGCTGACGAAGCTGACCTGGGACAACGCCCTGCTCGTCTCGCCGGCGACCGCCCAGCGGCTCGGCCTCCAGAGGGAAGATCTCGTCGAGATCTCCGCCGGCGGCCGGCGCGTGACGGCGCCCGTCTGGATCCAGCCGGGCCAGCCCGACCGATGCGGGACGCTCCATTTCGGCCACGGCCGCCGCCGGGCCGGGCGCGTCGGGACGGGCACGGGCGTGGACGTTTATCCCCTGCGGACGCTCGGATCGCTCTCGACGATCGCGGGCGCGCAGTTGCGCCGCACGGGCGGCCGGCAGCCTCTCGCCTGCACGCAGCTGCACCACTCGATGGAAGGACGCGACATCGTGCGGTCCCGGACGCTCGAGGAGCTCCGGCGCGGAGATGCGCACGGCGAAGGCGCGGGGCACGCAGCGTCCGAGGAGCTGTCACTCCTCCCGCCGTACGAGTACAAGGGCTACGCGTGGGGAATGGCGATCGATCTCGCTGCGTGCGTGGGCTGCAACGCCTGCGTCGTCGCATGCCAGGCCGAGAACAACATCCCCGTCGTCGGCCGGAAGGAAGTCCTGCGCGGGCGCGAGATGCACTGGATCCGGGTGGACCGGTACTACGCGGGGAGCGCGGACGATCCGGAGACGTACTTCCAACCCCTGCCCTGCATGCACTGCGAGAGGGCGCCCTGCGAGCCGGTCTGTCCGGTCGGCGCGACGGTGCACAGCGCCGAGGGCCTGAACGACATGGTCTACAACCGCTGCATCGGGACGCGCTACTGCTCGAACAACTGCCCCTACAAGGTCCGGCGGTTCAACTTCTTCCACTACGCCAAGCCGCTGCGGCAGCCGCCGCTCCAGCTCCTCCCGAACCCCGACGTGACCGTCCGGTCCCGGGGGGTCATGGAGAAATGCACGTACTGCGTCCAGCGGATCAACGCCGCGCGCATCGACGCGGAACGCGAGGGCCGCCGGGTGCGGGACGGCGAGGTCCAGACGGCGTGTCAGCAGGTCTGCGCCGCGCGCGCGATCACCTTCGGGGACATCAACGACCGGGCCGCGACCGTGGCCGCGTGGAAGAAAGACGCGCGCAACTACTCGCTGCTCGCCGAGCTCGGGACGGTGCCGCGGACGACCTACCTCGCCGCCGTCCGCAACCCCAACCCGGAGCTGGCGGGGCCGACGCGGCCGGGTGAGCACGCATGACCGAGAGCATTCACCAGCAGACCCCGGCGGTCGACCGGCCGCCGGTTCCCGGCCACGCGATCATCGCCCCGGGACACACCTTCGGGTCGGTCACCGACAAGATCAGCTCGATCGTCCTGGCGCGGCGGCCCCCGCTGTTCTGGGTCGCCGGCGCCGGCATCTCCTTCCTCCTCGTGATGGGACTGCTGGTGACCATCACCCTCCTCGTTTTCCGCGGCGTCGGGATCTGGGGCGTCAACGTTCCCGTCGGCTGGGGCTTCGACATCCTCAACTTCGTCTGGTGGATCGGGATCGGCCACGCCGGAACGCTGATCTCCGCGATCCTCCTGCTCCTGCGCCAGCAGTGGAGGACCTCGATCAACCGTTTCGCGGAGGCGATGACGCTCTTCGCCGTGGCCTGCGCGCTGCTCTATCCCACGTTCCACACGGGCCGGCCGTGGCTGGACTACTGGATGATCCCGTACCCCAACACGATGGGGATGTGGCCGCAGTTCAGGAGTCCCCTCATCTGGGACGTCTTCGCCGTCACGACCTACGGGACCGTCTCGCTCCTCTTCTGGTTCGTCGGGTTGCTGCCCGACCTGGCCACCCTCCGGGACCGGTCGCGCAGTCACTTCGCGAAAGTCGTCTACGGGATGCTCGCGATGGGATGGCGCGGATCGGCCCTCCACTGGCACCGGTACGAGACGGCCTACCTGCTCCTCGCCGGCCTCGCGACGCCGCTCGTCGTGTCGGTGCACACCGTGGTGTCCTTCGACTTCGCCGTCGGCATCGTGCCGGGCTGGCACGCGACGATCTTCCCCCCGTACTTCGTGGCGGGCGCGATCTACGCGGGCTTCGCGATGGTCATGACGCTTGCGATCCCGCTGCGCGTCGTCTATGGGCTCCAAGACTTCATCACGATGCGGCACCTCCAGAACATGGCCAAGATCGTCCTCGCGACCGGCCTCATCGTCGCGTACGGCTACCTGATGGAAGCGTTCACGGCCTGGTACAGCGGCAACCCGTACGAGGAGTACATGCTGCTGAACCGCCTGCGCGGCCCCTACGCGCCGATGTACTGGGCGCTGCTCCTCTGCAACGTGCTCACCCCGCAGCTCCTCTGGTTCCGCAAAGTGCGCAGCAGCGTGTGGGCGCTCTTCGCAATTGCGATGGTCGTCAGCGTCGGCATGTGGCTCGAGCGCTACGTGATCATCGTCGTGAGCCTGCACCGCGACTTTCTCCCCTCCTCCTGGGGCATGTACTCCGGGACGGCATTCGACTGGTCCTTCTTCATCGGCTCGATCGGGCTCTTCCTCGGGCTCATGTTCCTCTTCATCCGGTTCCTCCCGATGATCTCGATCTTCGAGATGCGGACGATCCTGCCGGAGGCGGAGGTCAAGGAGTCGTGAGACCGAGCGGCTTCATTCCGCTGCCGCCGGTTCCGGGCCTCTACGGCGTCATGGGCGAGTTCGACAACGCGACGGATCTACTGGAGGCCGCCCGCCGCGCGCACGCCGCCGGATACCGGGAGATGGACGCCTACAGCCCGTTTCCGATCGAGGAGATCGCCGAGGCGCTCGGGTTCCGCCGGACGCGCCTTCCCCTCGTCGTCCTGATCGGCGGGATCCTGGGCTGCCTCGGCGGCTACCTGCTGCAGTATTACGCCTCCGTCATCGACTATCCGTGGAACGTCGGCGGCCGCCCCTTGCACAGCTGGCCGTCGTTCATCCCGGTGACCTTCGAGATGACGATCCTGGGCGCGGCGCTGGCGGCCGTCTTGGGCATGCTGGGCGCCAACGGCCTCCCTCAGCCCTACCACCCGGTCTTCAACCACCCGCGCTTCGCGCTGGCGACCCGCGACCGGTTCTTCCTCTCGATCAAGGCGCGCGACCCCCTCTTCGACCGGGCGCGCACGGCGGCTTTCCTCGAGAGCCTCGGCGCGAAGTTCGTCGCCGAGGTGGCGCCGTGAAGCGGCTCGCGGCGGCGGCATTGATCGCGTCGGGCCTGTGTGGCCTCGCCGCCTGCCGGCAGGACATGCACGACAACCCGCGCTACGAGCCGCTCGAGAAGAGCGACTTTTTCCGCGACCGCCGCGCCTCGCGCCTTCCGGTCGAAGGGACCGTCCCACGCGGCGGGCTGCGCGAGGACGACGCCGTCTTCCGCGGCAAGTCGGGAACGGTCCCCGTCGCGGAGATCCCGCTGCCGGTCACGCGGGAGCTGCTCGCGCGGGGCCGAGGGCGTTACGACATCTTCTGCGCGCCCTGTCACGACCGGGTGGGCACCGGCCTCGGGATGGTCGTGCAGCGCGGCTACCGCCGTCCCCCGTCGCTCCACGAAGAGCGGCTGCGCCAGGCCGCCCCGGGTTACATGTACGACGTCATCACGAGCGGTTTCGGATCCATGCCGGACTACGCCGCGCAGATTCCGCCGGAGGACCGGTGGGCGATCGTGGCGTACACGCGGGCGCTCCAGCTTTCCCAGCGGGCGTCCGTGGCCGACGTGCCGCCGGAGGAGCGCGCCCGCCTCGACGCTCCGGCGCCCCTGCCGACGCCGGCGGAGAAACGCATGATGCGCCGCGAGGCGGCCCGCCCGTGAGCGCCATCGCGCCGGCGGCCGGAACGGTGCCCGAGAGCCTGACGCGTCTGCGCCGCCCCGCTCTCATCGGGGGAATCGCGCTGCTCGTCGTCTGCGCCGTCGCGGCGCTGCTCGGCTCGGACCACTTCTACCGCTCCTATCTGCTCGCGTTCCTCTTCTGGACGGGGATCGCCGTGGGCTGCATGGCCATCGCGATGCTCAACCACGTCACCGGTGGCGCCTGGGGCGCGGTCATGCGGCGGCCCCTGGAGTCCGGGGCGGCGACCCTCCCCCTCATGGCGCTTCTGTTCGTGCCGATCGCGCTGTCCCTGCACCGGCTCTACGAGTGGTCGCACGCGGAGGCTCTCGCGCGCGATCCGCTCCTGCGCCACAAGAGCGCGTACCTCAATCCCGCTTTCTTCGTCGGCCGGGCGCTCGTCTATTTCGCCGGCTGGATCTTCCTCGCGCACCTGCTGCGGAAATGGTCCCTCGACATGGACCGGAGCGCCGACCCCGCGCGCCGCCGCCGGCTCCAGCTCTTCTCCTCGATAGGCTTGGTCGCGTACGGGCTGACCGTCACCTTCGCCTCGATCGACTGGGTCATGTCGCTCGAGCCCCACTGGTTCTCGACGATGTACGGCGTCCTCTTCATCATTGGCCAGGCCCTCGGCGCCTTCTCGTTCATGGTGGCGCTCACCGTGATCCTCGCGCGCCGCGAGCCGCTTTCAGCCGTCGTGACGCGGGACACCCTGCACGACCAGGGGAAGCTCCTCCTCGCATTCGTGATGCTCTGGTCCTACGCCGCCTTTTCACAGTTCCTGATCATCTGGTCCGGCAACCTCCCGGAAGAGGTGAGCTGGTACGTCGCCCGGTTCCGCGGAGGCTGGGGCGCGGTGGGGCTCGTTCTCGTCGTCTTCCACTTCTTCATCCCCTTCGTCCTGCTCCTCGCGCGGACCACGAAGCGGGCGCCGCGCGTGCTCGGCGCCACCGCGGCCCTCGTGCTCGGCATGCGGTTCGTGGACCTGATCTGGCTCGTCCTGCCGGCTTTCTCCCGGGGGCACCTGCGCATCCACTGGATGGACCTGGTTCTTCCGCTCGGCATGGGGGGCGTCTGGCTCGCCGTCTTTCTCTGGCAGCTCGGCCGCGGGCCCCTCGTTCCCGCCAACGACCCGTCGCTTTCCCGGAGACCCGCGCATGGATGAGCACCGGGACTCCGCCGAGGCGACGCGCCACGAGGGTCACGATGTCTCGATCCGCTCGATCGTGCGGTTCGGGATCGGCCTGACCATCGCGGCGGTCGTCATCCACGTCGGGATCTGGCTGCTCTTCCGCTTCTTCGAGCGGTATGCGGAGAAGCGCGACGCCCCGCCGAGCTCGCTCTCCGCGCGGCGGCCGGTCGAGGCCCCCCGCAATCCCGAGAAGCTCTTTCCCGAGCCGCGCCTCGAGCGCTTCCCTTTCGCGACTCGGGAAAGCCTCCGCCGGGAAGAGGACAGCCGGCTCCTCGGGTACGGCTGGGTGGACCGCGGAAGCGGCGTCGTGAGAATCCCCATCGAGCGCGCGATGGATCTGATCGCGGTGAGGGGTCTCCCGCCGGCGACCGGTTCCGCGCCGCCGCCGGCCGTTCCGGCGGCGGCCGCCCCGAGGTCCGGCTCGTGAGGTACGCCGGCGCGGCGCTCGTGGCCGCGGGGATCCTCCACGCGGCCGTGCTGGCCGGCGACGCGCCCGCTCCGGCGGACGGAAGGCCCCGGGCGCTTCGGGGTGTGGAGATCGCGCAGCGCCTCAACCAGCGCGTCCCGCTCGAGGTGCCCTTCCGCGATGAAGCGGGCCGCGCGGTGCGCCTGGGGGATTACTTCGGGAAGAGGCCGGTTGTGCTCGCGCTCGTGTACTACGAGTGCCCGATGCTCTGCACGCAGGTCTTGAACGGCCTCGCGGCCGCGCTCGGCGCGGTCTCCTTCGATACCGGGCGGGAGTTCGACGTCGTCGCCGTCAGCTTCGACCCGCGCGAAACGCCGAAGCTGGCGGCGGAAAAGAAGCGGACGTACGTGACGCGCTACGGACGCCCGGGCGCGGAGAAGGGGTGGCACTTCCTGACGGGCGACGCCGCGTCAATTGCCGCCCTGACGGAGGCCGTGGGGTTCCGGTACCGTTTCGACCCGGAGACCGGCCAGTTCGCGCACGCGAGCGCCGTCTACGTTCTCACGCCGGAAGGGGTGCTGGCGCGCTACTTCTACGGCATCGAGTACGCGCCGCGGGACCTGCGCCTCTCGCTCGTCGAGGCGTCGCGCGGCCGCGTCGGAAGCCCCGTGGACCAGCTCCTCCTCTACTGCTTCCACTACGACCCGGTCGAAGGGAAGTACGGGGCCGTGGCGATGAACATGGTGCGGCTCGGCGGG
>JBHENW010000195.1:0-11471 GCA_046261875.1 Thermoanaerobaculia bacterium
GTCCAGAAGGGACCGCCGGTCTCGCGGCTTCCGGCCCCCGTGCTTGATTTAACATAATATATCTTATCGGACATGACCCTGGGCGCAGACCTGCGCCTGAGACCGGCGGAATGCCCCCTTGGTCCGGTTTGACTCCGGCCCTTCGAGCCGTGACGATGCATGCCCATGAGGCTGGTCTCCCGGGCGGTCCTGCGCGAGATCGCGCCGCCTTTCCTCCTGGGTTTCGCCGCCTACACGTTCATCCTCCTGATCCGCACGATCGTCGTCATGACGGACTTCTTCGTGCGGCGCAGCGCGACGTTTCCCGAGGTCCTCCGCCTGGTCGCACTCTCCATCCCGTGGATCGTCGTCCTGACTCTTCCGATGGCCTTCCTTCTGGGCGTCCTGATCGGGATCGGCCGTCTGTCGGCCGATTCCGAGCTGACCGCCTTGAGGGCCTGCGGCGTGGGGCCCGTGAGCATCTACCGCCCGACGCTCGCCGCGGCCGCGGTGCTGAGCGGCCTCGTGTTCCTGCTGTACAACACGGTCCTCCCCTGGGCCAACGAGGAGCTGACGCGGTCCCTCGCCCGGGCGGCCGCGACCTCCGCGATCAACCTCGTGCAGCCCCGGACCTTCCGCGAGCCGCGAGCGGGAGAGACGCTCTTCTTCGATCGTGTCGGCGCGGACGGCCGGTCCTTCGAGGGCGTTTTCCTCAAGATCGGCGATGGCGAGGGGGAAGACCGCCTCATCGTGGCCCGCCGCGGCGCGTTGAACCTCGAGAGAGACGAGCTCTGGCTCGACCTCTTCGACTCGACGGTCCACGAGTACGACCCCGCCGATCCGTCCCGCTATCGGACCTACGCCAACGAGCGTCAGCGCATCCTCTTCGCCGGCGACATCTGGAACGAGCCGCGGTCGCGCATCACCTACGAGAAGGCCCTGCGAGCGCAGTCCCTGGGCGAGCTCGTCGCGACCGCGCGGCGGGTGCGCGGACGATCTCCCGAGCGGCACCGCCTCGCCTGGGTCGAGATCTACAAGAAGTTCTCGATTCCCCTGGCGTGCTTCGCCTTCGCCTTCATCGGGATCCCGCTGGCGGAAACCTCCCGCCGGGCCGGACGGGGCGGCGGGTTCGCGCTGTCGCTCGCGATCCTCGTGGTGTACTACGTCCTCCTCTCCAATGGCGAGACCTGGGCGCAGGAGGGCACGCTCCCGCCGGCCGCGGCGATGTGGCTGCCCAACGTCCTGCTCCTCGTCCTGGGGTTCCTCGCGATGCGCCGGACGGGCGTGGAGCGCGCGCGGTGGGGCTTGCCCCCCTTCCTCCGGAGGCCGGCCGGGCGCGCGCAGCGCGAGCGGCGGTCGCTCTTCGGAGAGGTGCTCACGTTCCCGGCGACCCTGGACCGATACGTCCTGCGCAAGTTCTTCTCGGCCCTCGTGCTGGTCCTGCTGTCCATCGTCCTCCTCTCGCTGGTCGTGGACTACTCGGAGAAGGTGGACGAGATCATCCGGAACAAGCCGCCCGCCGAGGTCATCGCGGGCTACTACCGTTATTTCGTTCTCTCCGTGACGATGGATGTCGCGCCCTTCGCCGTCCTGCTCGCGACCCTCGTCGCGCTCGGCGTCCTCTCCAAGAACAACGAGGACACGGCCTTCCGCGCGAGCGGAGTCTCTCTCTACCGGCTCGGCGCGCCCATCCTCGTGACGACGGCGCTCGCCGCCGTCCTGGTCTTCACGCTCGGCGAGTACGTGCTCCCCTTCGCCAAGCAGCGGGAGGAGCGTTACAAGCACCGGATCTTCGGCCGGCCCGCGGACTACGGCCTGCGGACCCTCTCGGAGCGCAACTGGTACTACGGCCGGGACGGCAGGATCTGGCACCGGGAGGCGACCGACTCCGAGCGCGGGATCCTCCTCTCCCCCTCCGTCTTCGAGTTCGACGGAAACTTCCAGCTCCTCCGCCGTGTGGTGGCCCGCGAGGCGGTCTGGCAGGCGGATACCTGGCTGCTGCGTCAGGGCTGGGAGCGCGGTTTCGACGGCTCCCGCGAAACGGGTTACCGCAATTTCCTGGAACAGCGGACCGCGGGCGACCCTCCCGCCGCCTTCGCCCGGGAGCGGCGGACGCCGGCGGAGATGCGGTTCCGCGAGCTCCAGCGGCACGGCCGCCGGCTCAAGCGGAGCGGCTATCCCACCGCCAACCTGGAGACCGCGCTTCAGGCGAAGGTCGCGCGCCCTCTGCTGATTCCGATCATGGCCCTGCTCGCGCTCCCCTTCGCCTTCCGGATCGGGAAGCGGGGTGCCCTGGCCGGGATCGGCGTCGGGCTCGCCCTCGGCATCACGCTCCTGATCGGGACGACCCTGTTCACGAAGCTCGGCGACGTGGGCGCCCTGCCGCCTTTCCTCGCCGCGTGGACGCCCAGCATCCTGTTCACGACGGCGGCGGCGTACCTGCTTCTCAAGATCCGGACCTAGCTAGCCGGCAGGGTTGGCTCCGAGGCTTCCCGGCGCAGCCTTCCGAGGAGCTCTTGAAATCGGGGCTCCGGCCGAAGGGGGTCGAACCACGGCGCGACTTCGAGGAGGCCGATCCCGTAAGCGTCGGTGTCCCGGTACTCGCGGATCCATCCGCGTCCCCGCGGGCGCCATGGATCACCGCCAGCCGGTAATGGTGGTATCCGTCCTTCGGGGTCTCGGACTCGAGCTCCGCGAGAGCCTTTTCCGCCGGGAGGGCCCGCCCGGCCTTCCCCGCCGTGAAGATTTCGGCAGCGCGCCAGGCCTGCTCCTGTGGCCAGATCTTGCGCCCGCTGGCGATGTGCTCCAGTGATTCGCCATGCCGCCGAGGTGGGCGAAAAGACCCGAGAGGTACCAGTGCGCCTCGAAGTTCCGGGCGTCGAGCTCCAGGGCCCGGCGAAAGAGACCAACGGCTTCCTCGTACCGACGCGCGACCCAGACCCAGAGCCTCAGGCGATTGAGGACGGTGGGCGACAGCGAATCGAGCTGGCGCGCGCGCCGGGACTCCTCCTCCGCACCCCGGCGGTCTTTCAGGTAGTGCAGAGCGAATCCGAGTGAGGCATGCGCCTCCGCGAGTCCCGCCTGGATCGCCACGGCCCGGCGCGCGGCGGCGACGGCTTTCGGCAGCGCCTCCTTAATGACGAGGGGGTCCCACCCGATGGCGAACGTGTACGTGTCGGCCATCCCGGCGTGAGCCTTCGCGTACTCCGGGCTCCGCTCGACCGCTCGCTGAAAATAATCCTGCGCCTGCTTCAGAGCTTCGGGGGTCGCCCGATTCAGGAAGTAACGGCCCTTGAGATAGAGCTCGTAGGTCTCCATGTCCACGGAGACCCGGTCGCCCGGCGCCGGCAGCGCGCCGCCCAGGCTCCCCCGCAACGTCGTCTCGATTGCCCGGGCGATCTCGTCCTGCATCGCGAAGACGTCGGAGAGCTCGCGGTCGTACGTGTGCGACCAGCGGTGATAGCCGTCGGACACGTCCCCGAGCTGCGCCGTCACACGGAGCGTCTTCCCCGCCTTCCGGACGCTTCCCTCGAGGACGCTCTGGACGTCCAGTTGTTTCCCGATCTCCCGAACGTCGGTCTTCTTGCCCTTGAAGACGAACGCCGAGGTCCGGGAGACGACCCGAAGCCCTTCGACCGCGGACAGGACGTGAATGAGCTCTTCGGTCATGCCGTCGGAGAAGTACTCGTTCTCGACGTCGCCGCTCAAGTTCACGAACGGCAGCAAGGCGATCGAGCTCGGGGCGCGGGACGGGCCGGAACCCTGGCGCTCGGCCCCGGCCGCAGCGGGAACGGCGCTCTCCTCCGGAGGCTTGCGCGCGAGGAAGATCGCGAGGAGTCCCGCGGCCGCAGTCGCGGTTGCGGCCAGCACCCACTTCAGCCGTCCGGGGGTCCTGGGGGATAGAGCGCCGGTCGCCGCTTCACCCGAATCGGTCAGTGCTTCGAGGGCAAACGCGACCTCGCGCGCCGACTGGAATCGGTTCTCGGGCCGCTTCTCGAGGCATCGGGCGACCACGCGCTTCAGGGGGCCGGGCAGGGGCCGGCCTCCGGCGTCCGGCGCCGGGGGGTCCCTCCCGAAGGATGGCGCTCAGCGTGTCCGCGCGGTTTCTCCCCGAAAGGCGCGTTGCCCGGTCAGCATCTCGTAGAGGACCGCTCCCATCGCGAAGACGTCGCTGCGATGATCCACGCCTAACCCGCGGACCTGCTCGGGCGACATGTAGCCCACCCTGCCCATCGCGACGCCCGGCTCGGTCGCCGGTTGTTCCGTCTGCGCCGCCGACGCGTTCGGCTCCGCAGAGCCAGCGGGGCCGAGCTTGGCGAGGCCGAAGCCCAGGATTTGACCCGGCCTTCGGCCGTCACGAAGAGGTTCTCGGGCTTGAGATCCCGGTGGACGGCCCCCTTGGCGTGCGCGGCGGCCAGGCCCCGGGCGATCGGGAGGGCCTGGTCGATGGCGGCCCGAAGAGGCAGGGCCCCCGCCCGCGAGCTCGGCGCGGAGGGTGGAGCCCTCGAGAAGCTCCGTGACCACGTACGGGGCGCCCTCGTGTTCGCCGATGTCGTGAACGGCCGTGATGTTGGGGTGATCGAGCATTCCGGCGGCTCTCGCCTCCTGCTCGAATCGCCGCAGCCGGTCCGCGTGGAGAGTGAATGCCTCGGGCAGGACCTTGATCGCGACGTCCCGGGAGAGGCGAGGGTCGCGGGCCCGGTAGACTTCCCCCATCCCTCCGGCGCCGAGCGCCCCCAGGATCGCTGTAGGGACCCAGCTTCGTTCCCGCGGTGAGCGGCATCGAGCGCTCCGCGGGATTCTATGGCCGGCTGGCCGCCGGGCTTAGGTCCCCTCCTCCCAGGAAGTCATGTAGCGCTGCTGCTCGGCGGTCGGCGCGTCGATCCGGACCCCCATCGCCTCGAGCTTCAAGCGCGCGATCTCCCGGTCGATCTCGTCCGGCACGGGATGGACGCGCTTCGCCAGAGTCGCGTGGTTCTTGACCATGTATTCCGCGGCGAGGGCCTGGTTGGCGAAGGACATGTCCATGACGGATGCGGGGTGCCCCTCGGCGGCCGCGAGGTTGATCAGCCGCCCGTCGGCCAGGAGGTTGATCCGCCGGCCGGTGTTGAGCGTGAACTCTTCGACGAACTCCCGGATGATCCGCCGTCCCCTCGAAAGGCGCTCGAGCGCGGGGATGTCGATCTCCACGTTGAAGTGGCCGGAGTTGCAGACGACGGCGCCGCTCTTCATCGCGCGGAAGTGCTCCTCGCGCAGGACGCCCTTGTTGCCGGTGACCGTCACGAAGATGTCCCCGACCCGGGCCGCTTCTTCCATGGTCATGACGCGGTATCCGTCGAGCGCGGCTTCGATCGCCTTGGTCGGATCGATCTCGGTGACGATGACCTGCCCTCCGAGGCCGCGGGCGCGCATCGCGATCCCGCGGCCGCACCAGCCGTACCCGGCGACGACGAAGTTCAATCCCGCCACGAGGAGGTTCGTCGCGCGCACGATCCCGTCCAGGGTCGACTGGCCCGTGCCGTACCGGTTGTCGAAGAGGTGCTTCGTGCGGGCCTCATTGACGGCGACCACGGGAAACCGCAGGACGCCCGCCTGCTCCATCGCCCGGAGGCGGATCACTCCCGTCGTCGTCTCCTCGGTCCCGCCGACGACTCCCTCGATCAGGTCGCGCCGCTGCTCCGGGGTGAGCTGTGCCGCCCACTGCCGGATGACCGGGTCGACCTCCGAGTCCTTCCCGAGTGCCAGGAACAGGAGCGTCGAAACTAGGTCCGCCCCGTCGTCCATCGTGACGTTGGGGCGATGCGCGAGCGAGGCGCGGATGTGCTCGTAGTAGGTCGCGTGGTCCTCCCCCTTGATCGCGTAGACGGAAACGCCGTGATCCGTCACGAGCGCCGCGGCGACGTCGTCCTGCGTCGAAAGGGGGTTGGAGGCGCAGAGCACGAGGTCGGCTCCCCCGGCCACCAGCGTGCGGGCCAGGTTGGCGGTCTCCGTCGTCACGTGCAGGCAGGCGGACATGCGGACGCCCGCGAGCGGCTTTTCCTGCTCGAATCGCTCGCGGATCTGCCGGAGCACGGGCATGCTCTCCTCGGCCCAGCCGATGCGAAGGCGCCCGCGGTCGGCCAGAGCGGCGTCGCGGATGTCGGCCTTGGGAGCCGTTTCCAGGGCGGTCTTCATCGCGCCACCTCCTCGGCGACAGCTGCCGGGGTCAGGCCCGCCGCCCGGGCGAGGTCCGCCGCCTTGTCCGTCTTCTCCCACGTGAAGTTGGGCAGGTTGCGCCCGAAGTGGCCGAAGGCGGCCGTGGCCTTGAAGATCGGCCGGCGCAGGTTGAGGGAATCGATGATGCCTCTCGGGGTGAGGAGGAAATGCTCCCGGACGAGGTCCACGAGCCGCTGCTCGGGAAGCCGTCCGGTCCCGTAGGTCTCCACGTGCACCGAGACGGGGTCCGCCACGCCGATCGCATACGCGAGCTGGAGGAGGACGCGGTCCGCGAGCCCGGCGGCGACGAGGTTCTTCGCGACGTACCGTGCCATGTAGGCCGCAGAGCGGTCCACCTTCGTCGGATCCTTTCCGGAGAAGGAGCCGCCGCCGTGCGGAGCGCTGCCGCCGTACGTGTCCACGATGATCTTGCGCCCGGTCAGCCCCGAGTCCCCCTGGGGGCCTCCGATGACGAACCGGCCGGTGGGATTGACGTGAAACTTGGTCTGCCGCGTGAGCAGCTCCGCGGGGATGACCTTCTTGATGACTTCTTCGACGATCGCTTCTTTCAGGTCGGGATGCTTGATCGCTTCGGCGTGCTGGGTCGAGACGACGACGGTCTCGACGCCGACCGGGCGTCCGGCGTCGTACTCGACCGTCACCTGGGATTTCCCATCGGGCCGGAGGAAGTCCATCTCCCCCTTCCGGCGCGCTTCGGAGAGCCGCTGCACGAGGCGGTGCGCCAGCGTGAGCGGCAGGGGCATGAACTCCTCCGTCTCGCGCACGGCGAAACCGAACATCATCCCCTGATCTCCGGCGCCCCCCGTGTCCACGCCCTGGGCGATGTCCCTGGACTGCGGATCGATCGACGAGATCACGGCGCAGGTCTCGTAGTCGAAGCCGAACTTGGCGCGCGTGTACCCGATCTCCTTGATCGTGTCGCGGACGACGGAGGGGAAGTCGACGTACGTCTTCGTCGTGATCTCGCCCGCGATGAACGC
Organism: Thermoanaerobaculia bacterium; assembly: GCA_046261875.1. Lineage (GTDB taxonomy): Bacteria > Acidobacteriota > Thermoanaerobaculia > UBA5066 > Gp7-AA6 > JBHENW01. Next base: position 7,176 of record JBHENW010000195.1, read on the forward strand.
GAGGCCGGTCGTCACGAGCGTTTCGCAGGCCACGCGACCCATCGGATCGTCCCGGAGGACGGCGTCGAGGATGGCGTCGGAAATCTGATCAGCGATCTTGTCCGGATGCCCCTCGGTGACAGACTCCGAGGTGAAGTAGTGCTTGCCGTTCTGAAGCATCAAGCTCTCCTTAGAGGCGGTGCGGTGGGTCGTGACGAAAACGCCGTGACGAAACGGGGAGGCTACCATTTCGCGCGTTGCCGGTCAAAGCGGCCGGCCTCGGAGCGGCCCGCAACGGGTGGCGCTCACGGCATACAAATAGAGCACGTTTCGGCCATAGTCGCGCCGCCGCACCAGGGTCAAACCGTCCAGCTCTGGCGCGGAGGTCCCGCTGTCACGCTGGAGTATGAACACCCCTCCGGGCGCGAGCAGCGAGGCGAGCGTCTCGCCGGCGTCGCCCAAGAGCTCGACCGCATAGGGCGGGTCGCTGAACACGAGGTCGAATTGCTCTCCGGAGTCACGCAGAGCGCGCATGGCGCGGTAATCCGGTTGTTCCAGAAGGGAGACGGCCGCCGGCTCGGCCCCGAGGCGCCGGATGCTTCGCCGGATCGGCTCGGCGTTCTCCTCGACCAGGACGACCCGCGACGCCCCGCGGGAGGCCGCCTCCAGGCCGACCGCGCCGCTTCCCGCATAGAGGTCCAGGAAGCGCGCGCCGGGAACACTGTCCTGCAGCATGGAGAACAGCGCTTCCCTCGCGCGCGAGGAGGTCGGCCGGGACCGCGCCGCGACTTCGAGCTTCCTCCCCTTCCACCGTCCGGCGATGATGCGGACGGCGGCCGGCCTCCGCGGCGCCGTCGCGCTCCGGCCGGCGCGTCGCGGGGTCATTCCGGCGGCGCGAACTGAAAGCGCAGCTCTTCGACCTTCATGAAGAATCGATAGGGCTCCGACACGCCTTCGAGCTCCGCGTGCCCGCCGTGGATTCCAATCACGCGAAAGACCGCGCCGTCGAACCGCTTGAGAACCGTTCCCGGCACCAGGCGTTCGGCGGTGAATCGGGAGGCGGGCGGGATGGGATTCGTGAAGAGGGACTTGAGCCCCTCGAGAGCCGAACGCAGCTGCGAAGCGTCGTGCGACAGCGCGGAGAACTCGTCGAAGCGGACCCGCTTGCGCGAGCCGTCGGGTCGCACGAGCTGCACCTGAGAGTGCGCGGTCCAGTCTCCGCTCACCTTCGAACGGAAATCCTCCGGCAGATCCCAGAACTCCCCTCGGGCGAAGTACGCGCAATAAAAGGAGAGCTCGTTGGCGGGAAGTTTCTGGCGCCGCACCTCCTCCTCGCCGGACCGGCTCGTCTTCCAGACGAGCGATCGGTCGGCGAAGACGGTCAGCCGCTCGTAGCCTTCCTTGGACTGCCGGACCCACTCGACGCAGAAGGTCGGAGCGGCGGGGGGCTTTTCCGCGGCCGAGAGCGTCGCGGCGGCCAACGCCACGGCGAGGATGAGCTTCACCGATCCTCCCGCAAGATCGCGAGCGCGTAATCCAGCTCTTCCTCGGCGGTAATTCTCCGTTCCCGACGCGCGATCAGGGTCCGGGCCAGGGCCCACCCGATCGCCGGGCCGGGCGATGCGCCCGCCGCGAGGAGATTCTTCCCGGAGATCGAGAGCGCCGAAGACGGGAGGGCGCGGGGAGGCGGCGGCGCCGGCCGCAGTCTGTCGGCATCTTTTCGCGAGAGGTTGAGGCGGCGGGCGAGCTCCGCGACTTCCGCAGGCGTCAGGTCGCTGGCCCAGACCTGGAGATAGGTCAGCCAATCCGCCGCGGGGCCCGTCGAAGACCTTTCCGCGCGCCGCAACCTCTCGAGGGGCTCGCGCGAGGCGAGGAGCGAAGGATGCAGGACCCGGTGAAGACCGAGATCGCGAAGGCGGCGGACCGCCCCGGCCCGGTCGCGCTCCGAGAGAATCTTTTCGAGCTCCCGCCGGAGGCGGTCGCCCGAAACGGCTTCGAAGCACCCGCGCTCGAGCGCCGCCCGAATCGCGCGCCGGGTCTCCCTGGGAAGCCGGAAACCGAAGCGGTGCGCGTAACGGACCGCCCGAAACGCGCGGGTCGGGTCGTCCATCGGAGACCGATCGTGGAGAAAACGGATGACTCCATCCTCCAGGTCCCGCCGGCCCCCGGAAGGATCGACCAGCCGGCCCTCGAATTCGGGAGCCAGTTTGAGGGCAAGCGCATTGATCGTGAAATCCCGGCGAACCAGGTCAGGGCCGATGCCGGCCGGACGAACGACCGGGAGGGCCCCGGGACGGCGGTAGGTTTCCGCGCGGGCGGTGGCGACGTCCACGCGTTCTCCGTCCGGCAGCTCCATCGTCGCTGTCAGGAAGCGGGCATGAATTTGGATCCGAGCGCTCAGGACGGCCGCGAGCTCCCTGGCCAGAGACGGAGCATCTCCCTCCACCGTCAGGTCCAGGTCGGCGACCGCACGCTGGAGGAGGAGATCCCGCACGGGACCGCCGACGAGATAGAGGTTTACGTCCTGGCGGCGCGCGACACCGCGGGCGGCGGTCAAGGCGTCCCGATGGTGGGGCGAGAGCGCGAAGAGCACCTGCCGCTCCGTGAGGAGGGTCGGTACGGGCTTTCGGCGATGCCCCAGGCGCTCACCTACTCGTAGACATACTCGACGGAGTCTTCCCCCGCGAGCGCCCGGATCTCGCTCGTCAGGATCGGGGAAGGGGCGATCCGCATGGAATCGGCCGTCTTCAGGGTGGCTTCGAACTCGCCCGGCCGGACGAGGCGCAGGGACACGGGGGTCGTCCCCGGATGCCGCCGCAGGCGCTCCTGGAGCCTGGCGAGCACGTTCTCGTCGGCCAGCGCGAGGTTGACCCGGATCTTCATCTCGCGGGCCCACCGTTCGTGAATTCCTTCCAGCGGCGTCATCTCCGAGACGGTCAGCTCGTAGGACGCTCCCTGTTCTCGCGGTATTCCGGTCACCAGCACGGGAAGGTCCGCGCGGACCCAGGATGCGACCTTTTCGTAGAGGCTCGCGAAGACGCAGATCGGGATGCTTCCGGTCGTGTCCTCGAGGGTCGCCTTGAGCATCGTCTTGCCTTCGTTGACCCCCTTCTTGATCTTCTGCCGCTTGAGATTGACGAGGACTCCCGCGAGCCTCACGGTCTTGTCCGCGCGCCCGGGCAGGTCCACGATTTTCGCCTCGGCGAAGCGGCCGATCTCTTCGGTGAATCGCGTCAGCGGATGGCCCGTGACGTAGAAGCCCAGGACGTCCTTCTCCCCCTTGAGCCGCTCCTCCAGAGACCACTCCGGCTCCTCCGGGAACCCGTCGAGTGAGATTCCCCCTTCTTCGGCCTCCCCCGAAAAGAGGGAGGACTGGCCGAGCTCGACTTCCTCTCGCAACCGCGCGGCGCGGGCGACGACGCCTTCGGAGGCCGCCGCCAGGGTCGCGCGGTTCTTCCCGAGCGAATCGAAGGCACCGGCGCAGATCAACGCGTCGAGCGTTCGCTTGTTGACGAGGCGGGAGTCCATCCGGCATGCGAAGTCCGTGAAGGAGGCGAAGGGGCCCTTCTCGCGCTCTTTCAGGATCTCCTCCGCCGCCTGCTCCCCCACCCCTTTGATCGCGGCGAGGCCGAAGCGGATCGCCGGGCCCACGCCCGTAAAGTTCTTCCGCGACTCGTTGATGTCCGGCGGCAGCACGGATATGCCCATCTCGACGCAGTCGCTGATGACCTTGACGATGCCGTCGGTCGAGCCGATCTCGGCGGAGAGGGTCGCCGCGAGGAAATCGACCGGGTAATGAGCCTTGAGGTACGCCGTCTTGTAGGCGACGAGCGCGTACGCCACCGCGTGCGCTTTGGGGAAACCGTAGCGCGCGAACGGCTCGATGAGGCCCCACAGCTCCTGCGCCTTCTTCTTCGGCGTCCCGTGCTCGACGCAGCCGCGGATGAACTTCTCCCCTTCGGCCACCATGATCTCTCGCTTCTTCTTGCCGATCGCTTTCCGGAGCAGATCGGCCTCGGCCAGGGAGTAGCCGGCCACGCGCTGCGCGATGCGCATGACCTGCTCCTGATAGACGAGGATGCCGAGGGTCTCCTGGAGGATCGGCTCGAGCTCCGGCAGGGGGTAGCTGATCCGGCTCGTTCCGCTCCGGCGACGCACGTAGTCCTCGACGGTTCCGGCGTCCAGGGCCCCGGGGCGGTAGAGGGCGTTCAAGGCCGGGAGGTCCGCGAAGACGCGCGGCTTGGCGCGGCGGAGGAGATCGCGCATCCCGCCCGAGTCGAACTGGAAGACGCAGGCCGTCTTGCCGGAGCGGAAGAG
>JBHENW010000196.1:0-11063 GCA_046261875.1 Thermoanaerobaculia bacterium
CTCCCCCGCCCCGCGCGAAGGAGGAGGGGTTGACCCGCGTCGCCTTTCTGGACTCCTTGCCGCCGGCCGAGCGGCGCGCGGCCTTGACCGGCTACGAGCGAGCGCTCTCCGACGAGATCCGGAGGCTTCGCTCCGCGCCGCGCCCCGACGGCTATCGGGGAGAAGCGCGGCGCGGGGCGATCGAGCGGCTCGAAGCCACGCGGCGATGGGTGCGCGGTCTGGCCGCCGAAGGCGCTCCGGCACAGACGGTCCGCGAGACGAAGAGGGGCGTCTCGGGCCGCGCGTGAGGCTCGGCGGCGTCGTTCCGGCGGCCGGGCTCTCGCGTCGCATGGGCCGCGAGAAGATTCTCCTGCGCTTCGGAGGAACGACCGCCCTCGAGCGGGTCCTCGACTCCCTGCTCCGGGCCGGTGTCGAGGACCGCGTCGCGGTGTTGCGCCCCGGGCTGGAAGAGGCGGTCGCTCTCGCCCGGGAGAGCGGCGCCCTCGTCGTGATCAACGAGCATCCGGAAGAGGAAATGCTCGTGTCGATCCGCCTGGGAATCCGCTCCCTTCCGCGTCCGGTGGAGGCGTTCGCCGTCTGGCCGGCCGATCACCCCGCCGTCTCTCCCGAGACCGTGATCGCTCTCGCCGACCGCGCCGCGCCGGATCGGGTCGTCGTCCCCGCCTTCCGGGGGCGGCGAGGCCACCCGGCTCTGGTCGGGGCGGCGCTCCGGGCAGCGATCGATGCGATTCCCCCGGGATCGGGGCTCTCGAGACTCTGGCGGGACCGTCCCGAGATCCTCGAGGAGCTCGCCGTCGAGGACGAAGGGGTGGTCATCGACATGAACACCCCGGCGGACTATGAACGGCTGTCGGGGGGAAGCTGCTAACATCTTTCATTCGCACGCCCGCAGGCCCCTCGACCCTCTCCCGGCGGATCGCCGGACGCTGAGCCCGAAAGCTCGATGGCGGACAACCCTTTCGACGACGACTCGGCCGAGGCGATGCGCCGTTTCGCCCGGCCGGTCCGCGATGGAGTCGGCGAGCCCGACCCGCTCCTCTGCCGCCATCTGCGGGCGCGGGGCCCCGTGTCCCATTCCCAAGCCGCGGGCGGGGCGGCGCGGGTTCCCTCCCCGAGCTACTGGTGCCTGCGCACGATGCGGCCGCCGGGGCCGGACGGGGCGCTCGCCCTCCCGGAGGACTGCACGGACGAGAGGATCTGTTTCGAGCCGGCCGTGGCGCGGGAGGTGGAGAGCTAGGAGGAAGCGGAAAGCGCTACTTCTTCTTCAGCTCCATCAAGACCTGGCGCGCCGCCGCCTTGAGGGTGTCGAAGACGCCGACTCCCGTGGTGGCGGTCGCCTCGAAGGTCGGCTCCCCTTTGATGTTCAGCTTGCGGTACATCTGGTCCGTCGGCATCGCCGTCGGGAGATCCCGCTTGTTGAACTGGAGCACGTAGGGGATCGTCGAGATCTCGTAGCCCTGTTCCCGGAGGTTCTTGTCGAGGTTGCGGATCGACTCGATGTTGGCCTCCAGGCGCGCCTCCTGGGAATCGGCCACGAAAACCACCCCATCGACCCCCTTGAGGATCAGCTTGCGGGAGGCGTCGTAGAAGACCTGTCCGGGCACGGTGTAGAGATGGAAGCGGGTCTTGAAACCCTTGACGGTGCCCAGGTCGAGCGGCAGGAAATCGAAGAAGAGCGTCCGATCGGTCTCTGTGGCGAGAGAGATCAGCTTCCCCTTGGCCGTCGGGTTGGTGCGGTCGTAGATGAACTGCAGGTTTGTCGTCTTTCCGCACAATCCCGGACCGTAATAGACGATCTTGCAGTTGATCTCGCGCGCGGCGTAGTTGATGAATGTCATGTCTCTGGGCCGTCGAAGCTCCCGCGACCGGGGATCAGAAGCTCACTCCGAGAATAGCCGGTCGATATCCTCGTCGGTGATCTCCGCAAACGGAGACTCGTAGCTGTCCAGGGCCTGGGCCTCCTTCTCCAGCTCCACCTTCCGCACGATGTCCTCGAAGATCCGCTCCAGATCGGCGGTCGCGCGGCGGACTCTCAGGCGGACGAGCCCCAGGGAAGACCGGTCGTCGAAGATCACGACCAGGATCACCCGCTGCGCGACGATGGAAATGTGGATGTTGTCCTTCTCCCCCTCGTGGAAGAGGATGGAGAACTCCTTCTCGCCGATCAGTCGGGCGAGCCCGTCGGTGGCGGCCACGTTTCCCGCGGTCAGGGAGGCCAGGGAGGTCGTGTCCAGGGTCTGCAGGTCCCCCACGGCGGCGATCTGCTGCCCGTTTTTGTCCACCAGGAACACCACGTTGGAGTTGGCGTCCTGACGCAGGCGCTGCAGCGCCTCCTTGATCTTCTGGAACTCCTCGTCGTACAGGACGAGGTCAGGCGCAGTCATGGATTTATTAACTGATTCTCCTGTGAGGATTTATTGTACAGGAGAGGCCGGAACGCGGCAATTGCGCCGCTCAGAGAGGTCCGGGCTAGAGATCCCGGCGGTTCTCCAGCGACCGGGCCATCGTCACTTCGTCGGCGTATTCGATGTCTCCCCCCACCGGAAGGCCGAACGCGATCCGGGTCACTCGGACCCCCGTGGGCTTGAGGCGGCGGGCGATGTAGAGCGCCGTGGCCTCCCCTTCGACGTTCGGGTTCGTGGCGAGGATGACCTCCCGGGTCTCCGGCGTGATCCGGCGCATCAGACCGGCCGTATCGATCTCCTCCGGACCGATCCCCTTCAGCGGAGAGAGCGCGCCCCAGAGCACGTGGTATCGGCCGCGGAACTCCCGCGTCTTTTCGATCGCGGCGACGTTGCCCGGATCCTCGACCACGCAGAGGATCGAGCCGTCGCGCTCCGGATCCGCGCACACCCCGCACGGGTCCTCTTCGGTCAGCGTGTTGCACGTGCTGCACCTCCGCACGGCGGAGCGCGCTTCCGCGATGGTCCGGGCGAGCCGCTCGGCCTCTTCGCGGGGCGACCGCAGGAGGTAATAGGCCAGCCGCGCCGCGCTCTTGCTCCCGATTCCGGGGAGCCTCTGCAGCTCGGCGGCGAGCCGATCGAGTGACCTGGGGGTGTGGGACACCGGGGGCCTACCGCAGCCCGGGCATCATCCCTCCGAGCAGGGAAGACGTTTTTTTCTGGACCGCTTCGTCCACGCGCCGGGAAGCCTCGCGCGAGGCAGCGAGGATGAGGTCCTGCAGCGTTTCGATGTCCTCGGGATCCACCGCGGACGGATCGATGCGGACCGAGACGATCTCCTTGGCGCCCGTCATCTCGACGGTCACGAGCCCGCCGCCTGAAGAGGCCTCGATGCGCATGGCGGCGAGCTCCTCCTGGAGCTTGGTCTGCATCGCCTGGGCCTGCTGCATCATTTTCTGGATGTTCATGATTGAAGCGGAAAGCTACTCTTCCTCCTTCACTTCGGTCAGCTCCGCCCGAAAGAGCTCCATCGCGGAGCGCACGACCGGGTCCGTCTCGGCCCGGCTGACGGCGCGCTCGCGGGAGATCGTCGAGCGCGGCACTTCACGGGCCGCCTGACCGAGGTCCCCGTCGGCGGGCGGCCCCGTCCGGAGCACGACCCGGAGCGGCCGCCCGAAAGCTTCCCGGGCCACGTCGGAGAGCAGCTTGCGGACGGCGGGCTCCTCCAGAGCTTCCTTTGCGGCGGCCCGGTCGATGCCGAACCGCAGGACGAGCTCGTCCCCCTCGACCCGCGTGGACTCGGCCAGGCTCGCCTGGGCCGCCGTGAGTCGGCGACGCGAGTCGAGGATCTCGTGGAAGCGGTTCAGCTCGGATCCCTCGGAGGGCGGCGGGGGCAGGGAGGGGGCGCGCTCCGGCTCGATCGGGACGAGCCCGAGGATCCGGGGGCCCCCGGAAACGGGCCGCGGCGGCTCGACCTCGCGCGAAGCTGCCGCGGCCGCGCGGCCGTTCGGCCCGAGTCCCTCTTCGATCCGGCGCAGCCGGGGAAGCTCGCAAAGACGGAGGATGAGCATCTGAAGCACGAGCGAGTTGTCTTCCGACCGGCGCGAGATCTGGTCCGAGTCCACCGCGAGGGAGAGGGCGCGCAGCAGGTTCTCGTAGGGCATCGCCCGCGCGAGCGCCGCGTACCGCCCCCGGTCCCCTTCGGCGACGTCCGCCGCGCTGCCCGCGGAGAAGAGGAGCAGGCGGCGGAGGAGGGTCAGGAACTCCTTGAACACGTGGCGGGGATCATGCCCTCCCTCGGTCAGCCGCGTCAGGGTCGCCATGGCCGCGGCCCGGTCGCCGGAGGCCACGGCGGAGTAGAGCCCTTCGAGGAGATCCCGGTCCACGAGCGCGAGAATCTCGACGCACTGCTCCTCGTCCACCGTCCCGTCGGACAGCGTGGCCGCCTGATCGAGGAGCGACAGAGCGTCCCGGAGGCTGCCTTCGGCCGCGGTCGCGAGCAGCTCGAGGGCCGGCTTCGTGGCGCGGAGGCCTTCCGCTTCGGCGACCCGGGCGAGCTGGGCGGCGATCTCCCCGACGGAGAGCGCTCGGAAACGGAACCGCTGGCAGCGGGACACGATCGTGGGCGGGATCTTGTGGAGCTCCGTGGAGGCCAGGATGAACCGGGCATGCGGCGGAGGCTCTTCGAGGGTTTTCAGCAGTGCGTTGAACGCCTCCGTCGTGAGCATGTGGACTTCGTCGATGATCGCGATCCGGAAACGGTCGCGTTGCGGCGCGTAGCGGACGGTCTCGATCAGCTCCCGCGCGTTCTCGATCTTGCGGTTGGAGGCGCCGTCCATCTCCAGGACGTCGAGCGAGTCTCCCCGATCGAGGATCTCGCGACAGGAAGCGCACTCGCCGCACGGGTCCACCGTCGGCCCGCGGTCGCAGTTGAGAGCGCGCGCGAGCATCCGCGCCGTGGAGGTCTTGCCGACTCCGCGGGGCCCCGTCAGGAGGTAGGCCGGCGCGACCTTCCCCTCGGCGATCGCGTTGGTGAGCGTGCGCGCGACCGCTTCCTGGCCGACGAGATCCCGGAAGGTCCGGGGCCGCCATTTGCGTGGCAGCGGCAGATGGACGGGTTTGGCGGAGCTCACTGCGCTCGACTCCTTGCGCCTCGAATGGCCGGTTGCGGAGGGCCCGGCGGGGGCCTTCCGACGTCGCCCGCCGAGTCTAACGGACGGTAGAAATTCCCGGCGGCCGAAGATGAGCTCAGGTTGACCTGCGGCGCCCGGTGGCGCCTCCTGATCGCTGCTTCCTTCCGGACCTGACGAGGTTCGGAGGCTTCCGTCGCACAGGACCCGAGCTCATCTCCGGCGGCCGGGGATGCCATTCTATCGCCTCGTCACGGTCCGCCCCGCGGCCGCCGCAGGAAGAGCCAGAGCAGGGCGATCGCCGCAACGACACCCGTCGCCAGATCGGTCCCTCGGAGCGCGCCCGGAGGCAACTGTGGCCAGATCCCGAGGGTCGAGCCGATGGTGAAGAGAAGGGAGAAGAGCGCCAGCCAGATGCCGGCAAACGCCGCAAGGCGCGCCGGATCTCCGGGCCGCGTCAGATCGAAGGCTTCTTGGCGCGCGAGCGGACGAAGGCCATCACGGTCTTCGCGAGGGCGGGCGGGATCTCGCGCGGCTTGAGCATGCGGAGCGTTCGCCCCGTGGCGCGATAGGTGGAAAGGAATTGCACGCAGGGAGGGCACTCTTCGATGTGATGCTGCAGGTGGAGTCGGTCCTCATCGGACATCGTCCCTTGTTCGAACTCGAGCAGCTTCTCGAGGATGAGGTCCTTGCAGGAGAGGTCACCGCGCCCGCAGTCCTTCATACGACCGCCTCGGACTTTTCCGGCGCGTGCGAGATCTCTGAGAGCCGCTGGCGGACGTAGAGCCGCGCCCTGTGGAGCCGGGACTTGAAGGCCGGCATCGAGATCTCGAGGGTCTCGGCGATGTCGGCGGCCGGCATCTCCTCGACGTCGTTCATCCAGATCACGTCCCGGTAGATCGGCGGGAGCTGCGCGATGAACTCCCCGGCCCGCTCCGCCATCTCCCGGGCGGCGGCCTGGTCTTCCACCCCCGCGCCCCAGTCGGCCGCCTCGGGCGTGGCGAAGTGGCCGTCCGAGGAGAACCGGGGAAGGTACTCCTCGATGTCCACCGTCGGCACCGGCCGGCGCCGCGCGCGGCTGTAGGCCTGGTTGAGCGCGACCCGGTAGAACCAGGAGAAGAACTTCTTCGACTCGTCGAAGGTCCCGATCTTCCGGTACAGGGTCAGGAAGGTGTCCTGCGTGGATTCCTCCGCGTCCTCGGCGTTGCGCAGGACTCCGTAGGAAATCGAATAGACGCGCGCGTGGTAGCGCTCGACCATCTCCTCGAAAGCGGCGTCGTCCCCCGCCTTGATGCGGCGGACCAGATCGGCGTCCGTCGGCTCCTGTTCGTTCACCATGTACGCCCGTCTGCGGTCATCCGATTCCGGATTCTAAGCCGTGGCGCCTCAGAAGGGCCCGGAGCGGTAGGCTTCGAACATGACGACGGCCGCATACGACGCCATCTTGGTCGGGGCCAGGTGCGCCGGCTCACCCACGGCGACCCTGCTCGCCCGCCAGGGCCACAGGGTCCTCCTCCTGGACCGGGACCTCGGCGCCGGCTTCGGCGGCGGCGTCCGTCCGGAAATGGGGCAGCTGCTCGGCGCCACGGCCGCCAGTCAGGATGCCCAGGATCAGTTCGTCAGCGTGATGGCGGGGACGATGCCCGTTCGGGAGTTCTTCGCGCCGGAAAACGGCGGCCGAGTCATCGCGGGGACGTAGGCAGCCGGACGCTGAGGTACTATTTCCCGCCTTTTCGGAGAGGGGTCCGAGTGGCTTAAGGAGCACGCTTGGTGCCGACCACCAGAGGCAGACCCCCGGCAGTAGGCGGCGATGGCCTCGGGCCATCGCCTACGCTGTGTGCCCAAAGGTACCGAGGGTTCGTCGCCGTCCACCAGAGGCAGACCCACGGCGGTAGGCAGCGGCGGCCGCAACGTTGTGTAGGATTCTGCGTTCCTCGGAGAGGTGTCCGAGTGGCTTAAGGAGCACGCTTGGAAAGCGTGTGTGCCCAAAAGGTACCGAGGGTTCGAATCCCTCCCTCTCCGCCACGCTGACCGCGGCCGCCGCTTATCCCTCCCTCTCCGCCAAAACGTCGCCTCCGCTCGCTCGGGATCTGCCTTCGGCACCGGCGTGCGGCCGCCCAAACGGGCTCGACCGCCCGCCTGATCCCTTGCTCGCTTCGGCTCCCGCGGCGCGGGGCTCCTCCGAGGACGGAGACTCCTTGCGCCGCGAATCAGGGCCCAGCCCTGGATTCGTCGGTCAAACCGGATTCAGCTTTTCGTACTCTCTCTTTGCCTCGATCAGAATCGGTATGTCCGCGTCCGCGTCCCTCCACAGCGCAAAGAAATCCTGATAAGCCTTGCGCGCCACCGTCGTGTCTCCCTGAAGTATGGCGGCGCGCGCGAGTCCGAGATGCGCGAGCGGGTATAAAGGAGTGGCGGGCTGCCAGCCCCGGTGGTCGAGTATTTTGTGGAATTCGGCTGCGGCTTGCGCCCCATCCCGCTCGCTGAGGTAGGCCCGGCCGCGCAGGTAGGCGATCTGGAACAGCGCCGCCCCTTCGTAAGGTCTGGCCGTCTCCAACAACTGAATTGCTCGGGCGGCGTTGCCCCGGTGCATTTCGGCGCGGGCCTGGATCAGGGGCAGAAACACTTTCTTGAGCAGCGTGTCTGTCGGGTAATGCGTCGCCAGTTCATCCGTGATTGCCTGCATCTGGCTGAACTCGCCGCAGCCTGCCAGAGCGTTGGCTGCATTGAGCATCGCGGGCTGGCTCTCTACGGCAAGGGCCTTTGCGGTCTTTTCGGTCACCTGCCTGCACTCGCCGACGAGGGCATCGAGCACGGCATCCGCGGCGACGATCTGCGCCACGACCTCCTTGAGGTCGCGGCGCTGAGCTAACTCGAAGGCCCGGCTGTAGAAGTCCCTGGCTTTTCGTATTTGGCCCGAAAACGCCGCGGTCTCGGCCTGCCAGTTCTGCGCCGCGTACTCCTCCGGCTTGCCGTTGGCCCAGTCCACCTGCTGCTTCATCCCCGCCTCATCCCCCTGAATGAAGGCGATCGAATACAGAATCCTGTGCATGAATACACTTTCGACCTTCTGAGCCAGCGCCCGCCCGATCACCTCCTTCCCCTCATCGAAGCGGTTCAGCCCGACGAACGCCCGCGCCAGGTTCGAATACAGGGGGGCGGCATTCGGGTTGAAGCGGAGGCCTTCGCGCGCCTCCTCCACGGCCTTCGGGTACTGGCCGATGTCGTTGTAATGCAGCGCCAGATTGTTGCGGGGCACGCCGTCGCGGGGGTACGTCAGCTTCCAGAGTTCCAGCGTTTCCTCATACTTCTCCAGCTCTCTCGTCACGTTGCTGTAGTAGCTCATGCCGATGTACAGCTTCTCGCGCTCACTGACCCGGTCACGGAGGTCGTAGGCTCTCCGGGAAGCCTCGGCAGCGAGTCGGAACTCCCCGCTATTGCTGTAGACACTCGCGAGCCGGGCGTAGGCGAGGGCGAAATTCGGGTCCAGTTGGGTCGCACGCTTGTAAAGCGGGACGGCCTCGAAGTAGCCGCCCTTGAGTTGTTGCTCGACGGCGAGCGAGAACGCTTTGAAGGCATCGAGCGACGAGGTCGTCGCCTGCTCGATCGGGGCGTCGAACTTCTGGATTGACGCGAGCGACTCTCCCAGCTTCTTCCTCAATCGCGTCGCCGCGCCGCCGAGAGCGCCAAGCACCTGCTCCTTGCTCGTGGCTTCCGTCTGCTCGCGCGCGATCGCGTCGCTGGTCTGCGCGTTGACGACTTCCAGCGCAATGACGTAATTGCTGCCCAGGCTCGCAATCGAACCCGCGAGCATCGCTTTCAACCCCTGCCGCTGACAGATCTCCCGGCCCACCTCCCGCGTGACGCGCTCGTCCGCCGGCCGCCCCATGAACCGGAGCGCCCCACGCACGCGGTCGTCGGAGTAGATGTTCAGGAACGGGGATTGACCGAGCTGGACGGCCAGAGCCTGCTTGAGCGTGCCGTCAAAAACGGCATCTCCGGTCGTGTTGGCGAGATCCGTCAGCAGGATGGTGTCTTTTTCGGTCAGGGAGACCGCCCCGCGGAAATGAAGGAAAAGGACCGCGGCCGCAACGGCCGCCGCGAGCGCGGCAATCCAGACCGCGGCCCTCTTGCGTCCCCGGATGCCGGGGACGCTCTGCCCGGCGCCCGATGTCCACCGCGCGCGCGCGCGCGTTTGTGTCGGCGGCCCCGGGAAGCGTCCGAGCTCGGTCTGCAAGTCCAGCTCCCGGCGCAGGCTCTTCAAATCGAGCATCAGGTCCCGTGCCGTCTGGTAGCGCTCGTCGGGCTCTTTCGCCAGGCATCGGCGCACGATGCGCAGCAACTCCACGGGCGCGTCCGGGGCGAAGCGCGCCAGCGGCTCGGGCTCGTGCTCGAGGATCGAGACGATGACGTGACTCGCCGTTTCGCCCACGAACGGCGCGCGCCCCGAGACCAGCTCGTACAGCACGACGCCGAGACTCCAGATGTCTCCCCGTCCGTCCACAGCTCTGCCGCGCGCTTGCTCCGGCGACATGTACGCGTCCGTCCCCATCACCGCGCCTTGCTCCGTGTGGATCGCCGCGCCGGTCGGCGCGTTCGTCGCCGTCGAGTCCGGTGCTTCTCGTTCCGTCAGTTTGGCGATTCCGAAGTCCAACACCTTCACGATGCCGTCGCCGCGGAGCATGATGTTTTCCGGCTTGATGTCCCGATGCACGATCCCGGCTGCGTGGGCCGCCGAAAGCGCACTGGCGATCTGTGTGGCGATATCGAGCGCCTCGGCGAGCTTGACGGGTCCGCGTCCCGTGCGCTTACGCAAGGTCTCGCCATCGATGAACTCGGTCGTGATGAAGGGAGTGGGACCGATCTGGTCGATCTCGTGAATGGTGATGATGTTGGGATGATTCAGCGCGGAGACGGCTTTCGCTTCCTGTACGAAACGCCGCATCCGCTCTTCACTCGCGGCGAACTCGACGGGAAGAGTCTTGAGGGCGACCTTGCGATCGAGCTTCGTGTCCTGCGCGAGATAGACGTCGCCCATCCCGCCCTGGCCAAGCTTCGAGCGAATCTCATACCGACCGACTTGTGTGCCGACAGGCAGACCCGTGCGTGGCATCGGGAACTCCGCTACTTCAGACCCTCGACGAGATAGAGGTCCGCGAGGCTCCGCAGGAAGGAATAGACGTACGCCTTCCCGTCGGGCGTGATGTTGGTGCCCCCGATTCCGGTGACCCCGGCGGAGTCGGCGGGCATCAACGTGCCCCAGCGCTCTCTCGCACCGGTCCGCAAGTTGAGGCGAAAGACCTTCGAGGGCAGCTCGTTGCGGCGGCGGACATAAACCGAATCCGAATCCGTCGTCCAACCCGCGACCATCTCGTCCTGCTCGAGCCCGACGGCCGGCGTGGGCTCTCCACCGGCGATCGGATACAGATAACGGCGCCGGTCGGGCCCGGCCGTCAGGGCGAAGTTGCCGTCCCGGGAGATGCCCGCACCCATCCGATACCCCTCCGGCGTGAAGGGCCTGGGCTTCCCTCCCTCGACGGGCAGAATGAACAGCCGGACGCCGCGACCCGGCTCGTTGCCGGCCAGGATCAGCCGCTGCCCGTCCGGATGCCAGAGCGCCACGAGGACCGCGACGTTGCCGGTGTCGAGGAACCTGGGCTCTCCGGCGCCCGTCGGATAGATCACCAACCGCGGACGCGTGCTGGCGTCCACGATCGCGACGACGTTCTTGCCGTCGGCTGAGATGTGCTGGGCGGACCCGGACCCGAGCCGAACGGGGGGCGAACCGTCGGTCTTTCTCACGTAGACCGAGTAACCCGGCCCGCCGCCTTCTCCGGACTCGTCGAAAAGGAATCGGGTGCCGTCCTGGGAGATACCGGCCGGCAGCGACCAGTCGAGCCACGACAGATCGATCTCCTCCGTGGCCGACGGCCCCTTTCCGAGGAGGCTCTGGCGCGACTTCTCTTGCGTGATGAGGACCTTCCCGTCGCGGGAGACGTCACCAATCGTCAACCCGCCGGTCCCCTCCGCG
>JBHENW010000197.1:0-8615 GCA_046261875.1 Thermoanaerobaculia bacterium
CGCCCGCCCCGAGCAATGCGGCGGCGGCGAGGCCGATCGCGGCCACGGGTCCGACGCCGGGAATCAGGAGGCTCGCCGCCGCTTCCGCCAGGCCGAGGCCCGTCGTCGCTCCGAAGACGCCTCCGACGACTCCTCCCACCGCCTTGCCCATCCCCGGCTGCTCGGTCTCGGTCGTGGGGACCGCGTGGATCTGGCCCTCGGAAGATCCGGGAGTCAAGAGAGTCAAACGGTCTGAGGGGATTCCGGAAGCGCGAAGCGACTGGAACGCCCGCTCTGCGGGCTCACGGCTCGAGAAGATCCCGACGACGGTTTCCATCGCTCAGAAAGTCTCGCGCTCGGGACGCCGGTCGCCCTGGAGTCCCGGCACGTCGTCCGGCTCTTCGTGCACCTCGAGCCGGTCCTCGACTTCCTCGACGCCCGGCGTCTCTCGGACGGCGGCCAGCAGCTCGTCGACTTCCTCCTCCAGCACGGGGCCGGAGAGCGTGACGATCCCGTTCGAAGCCGCGACCTCGATGGATCCCGGATGGCCGACCACCCGTCCGATGCGGGAGCGCACGCGCTCCGCGAGCACTTCGTTCGGAACGTCCTCCTCCTTGTGCACGAGCGACCGCGTCTTCGCCGCGACGCCCCGCGTACGGTTGCGCAGGTCGCGCGACCGCGCCGCGAGCGCTTCCCCGGCGCGGTGGCCCAGACGCGTCGCCTTGTCGCGGGCGAGCGCGCGCCGCTGGGCGCCCCGCTGCGGGTCGAGCACGTACATCAACAGCGCGCCGACTCCAAGGCCTCCGAGCAAGGCCAGCGCGGAATTCTTTTTCGGACTCGTGTGAAAGATGTGCATGGAAACCTCCCCGCGGCTTCGACGAGCAAAAACTACGCCACGCAGGCCCGCGCTGCGCGCGCCCGCGTGCCGCGAAATCAGCCTTCGAGGAGAAAGTCCAGCCGCGCGCCGGGGAGATGCTCTTCCGGCGTCATCCCGCGGCGGAAGAGCCGCGCGCCCGTCACGCCGAGCAGGGTCACGCGTGGCGGCTCGATCCGCAGCATGGCGCCCTCTCGCAGGCCGATGACGGGGGGCGTGTTCTCCTCGTGGAACTCGCGGACCCTTTCCTCGCGCGTCTCGCCCATGTGACGCGATTGCGGATCGGGATCGACGTAATGCGGGTTGATGTTGAAGGGCACGAGCCCGAGCGCGCCGAAGCGCGGGGGTTCGAGGATCGGCATGTCGTTGGTCGTCTTGATCGTCACGCAGGCGACGTTGCTCCCGGCGCTCGTCCCGACATAGGGAGCGCCTCCGAGGACCCTCCGCCGGAGCGGCTCGACGAGGTCCAGGTCGTAGAGCGTCGTGAGGAGCCGGAACGTGTTGCCTCCGCCCACGAAGACGGCCTCGGCGGAGGAGACCGCGGCGACCGGGTCGGCCGCATCGTGCGCCGAGTCGCACCCGTAACCGATCCGGCCGAGCCGTTCCCGCGCGCGCGCCGCGTAGGCCGCCCGGTCGGGGAGGGCGTAGGGTACGAAGAGGACCCGGCGGATCGGACCGAGGAAGCTTCGGAGAGCGTCCTCGCAGTGATCGAGGTAGCCGCTCCCGTGGAGGGTCGAGTTGCTGATGAGGAGGAGGCGCATGTCCGGCGGAGGATATCCGCCGGACCGCTTCTAGCCGCGCCGGTGGATGCGCAGCGAGATGAGGTCCTGCGGAGAGAGGGTCTCGCGCTCCTGCGCGTTCATCCGCCGGATGAACTCCGGAGTGACGCCGTGGATCCGCATCCGCACGAGCTCCTCGGGGTCGACTCTCGTGTAGCCGAGTGCCCTGAGCTCCCGGACGAACTCGGCTGAGACGCCGTGAATCCGCATCTTGACGAGGTTCTCAGGCGCCAGGTCGCGGTACCCGAGCGCGTTCAACTCCCGCACGTACTCCGGATTCGCGCCGTGGATGCGCATCTTGACGAGGTCGTCGGGCGAAAGATCCTTGTACCCCAGGCCCTGCATGGCGCGGACGTACTCGGCGGTCGCGCCGTGGATGCGCATCTTGACGAGATCGTCCGCTGCGACCTGCCGATAGCCGAGCGCGGCGAGCTCGCGCACGAACTCCGGCGTCGCGCCGTGAATGCGCATCTTGACGAGGTCGTCGGCCGTGAGCTTCTCGTAGCCCAGGGACTTCAACTCCCGGACGAAGGCCGGGTCCGCGCCGTGGATGCGCATCTTCAGGAGCGTGTCGACCGAGAGGCCGTCGTAGCCGAGCGCTGCGAGCTCGCGGATGAAGGCGCGGCTGACGTCATGGAGCGCGAGGGAGTACGCCTTGTCCATGGAGATCTCGCCGAGCTCGTTGCGCATCTCGTCGAGGAAGCCCCGGTCCGGCGTGAACCCGAAGGTGCCGGAGCCGCCGCGCCGGTCGGCGTACCCTTCGAACTGGAAGCTGCCGGCGTCGCGAACGAGCTGGAAGCGGACGGCCGTGTCCCCGGAGGCCGTCGGGGCAACGAACCCGCGGAGCTCCGCGAGGCGCACGTCGAAGCTGCTCTGCCACCGGCCCCGCGCCGACTTCCGGTGCATGGAGAGCTCCACCTCGCCGTCCACGGCGGGCAAGTCGAGAAACCAGCGCCCCCGGAGCGGCTCCTGGGCGAAGACCGAGGAAGCGAAGAGGGCGGTCAGGATGAGGGCCATCAGCGCGGCCAGAGCGAGCAGGCGGGAGCCGGAGACCCTCCCCTGGCCCGGCATCGTGTTCGTGTGCGAAGGCATGTCAGTCCTCCTCCGGAGCTTCATCCGAGCCGTCCACGTCGAGCCGCCCTTCCCGAACCATGCGGCGCAGCTCATCGACGCTGAATCCGTGAATCTTGAGCGATACGACGTCGTCGAGGGAAACGCGCGGCGCCGCCGCTTTGTACGCTTTCAGGTCCGCCGCGGAGACTTTGTGAATCCGCAGGGCGGTCACCTCGTCCGCGGTCGCGTGCGTGTAACCGGCGGCCCGCACCTGGGAGACGAACTCGGGCGTGACGCCGTGGATCTTCAGGCCGACGACGTCGTCCAGGTCGAGGTCGGTGAACCCGAGCTTGCGCATCTCGCCGACGAACTCCGGGGTCACTCCGTGGATCTTCGCCGAGACGACCTGATCGAAGTCGGGCGCCGGTATGCCGAGCGACTTCCATTTCTCCACGTCCTGCGAGGTGACGCCGTGGATCTTCAGAGAGACGACCTGATCCGCCGACAGCTTCCCGAAGCCGCTCCCCTGGGCGTGGCGGACGTACTCCGGGGTCACGCCATGGATCTTCATCGAAAGGAGCTCCTCGAAGTCGAGTCCCGCGAGGCCCGTCTTTTTCATCTCCTCGGCGAACTGCGGAGTGAGGCCGTGGATCTTGAGCGACACGATCTCGTCGATCTGCAGGTTGCCCCAGGACCGCCGGACCGACTCGATGTAGGCGGGGTCCACGCCGTGCACGCGCAGCGAGATGAGGTCGTCGGGGGAGGGACGCCCGAAGCCGAGGCCCTCGACCTGCTTGATGAACTCGGGGGTCACGCCGTGGACCTTGAACGCGATGAGCTGGTCCACGGTCAACCGGTCGCCGCGCCGCGCTTCCGCGGGCTTGGCGGGCTCCTCGGGTTTCTCCCGGGGCGCCGCGGCCTGCGCCAGGACGACGTCGTCGTAGGCGCCGGCGAGCGCCTTCGGCACGACAGCCAGAGCGCCCGCCACGCCGCCCGCGATCCCGCGCTTCACGCTTCCTTCGATGGCGGACCGGATCGCGGGCGCGACCGCTTCCTCGTCTTGGGACGTCTCGCACCCGGCGCACTCGTCCTCGGGATCTCCGGAGGCGAGGCCGTTGCCCGCGATCTGCGCCACGCCGTCGGGCAGCAGCAGGGCGCCTGCGCCGCCGGACGCCGCCGTGTCGGAGGAGGAGATCCGGAACGCCGCCCCCGTCAGGAGCAGCATCGAGAGCGCGAGGGCGCCCGCGACCTCGCGAGGGAAAGGCTCGGACCGATCGGGCCCGCCCAGCAGCCGCACCACGCGGCGCCGCAGCACCCCGCCGTCGGCGGCCGTCTGCAGCCTCAAACCGGACGCGCGGCGCTGCTCGAGCTCGGCGAGGGCCCGCGCGAAGACGCTGGCGCTGCCGGTCGCCGCGATTGCGAGGTCATCGCAGCAGTTCTCCCGCTCCAGGCGCGCGCGTTGAGAGACCCACCAGACGGCCGGGTGGTAGAAGAGGAGCGTCTCGACGGCGCTCTGTAGGAGATTGACGAGGTAATCGTGGCGCCGGATGTGGGCGAGCTCGTGCGCGAGCAGGGCTTCGAGGTGGCGCGGAGAGATGCCGGCGAGCGAGGCCGCCGGGACGAGGACGACGGGCTTCCAGATGCCGAGCGCGGAGGGGACGCGCACCGCGGCGGACTCCAGGAGACGGACGGGCCGCGCGACCCGCAGCCGGGCGGCGAGGCGGTCGAGTGTCGCCTGCCAGGCGACCGCCGCCGGCCGGGTCATCCGGCGCTTCAACCGCTGCGCCGCGGCCCAGCCGCCGAGATACCGGAGCGAGAGCAGGAGGACGCCGAGGCTCCACGCGAGGACCATCCAGGGCTGAAGCGTCGTGAAGCGCTCCTGCCACCACGCGGAGAAACGCGCAGGGAGCTCGGCGACGGCGACGTCGGGAGCGATCGGTCCGGCGGGTACCTGTTCGAAGGCGGCGTGGAGGGAGGGGATCTCGAAAGTTGGCTTCGCCCCGGAGCGATCGTGACGGGTAAAGGTCACGATGGGCGCGGCCGTCATGAGGAGGAGCGCGCCGCACGACATCGCGTAGCGCAGCGAGGCGCTCCGGTTTCGCGCGACGGCGAGCGCCGCCGCGAGCAGGGCCGCGATGATCGTCCCCTGCCAGAGGAAGTGCAGAAGGCTCCAGCCGAGCGCCTGCCCCAGGGGTTGCGCGAGAAGCGTTTCGAGCGTCGTCATCGTCCTTCCTCCTCGAGCTCGTCGATCAGGCGTCGGATATCGGAGAGGTCTTGCGCGCTGGCCGCGCCCCCGGCCAGCGCCTGCATCACCAGCCGGGCCGCGGAGCCGCCGAAAGCGCGGTCCATGAGGTCCCCAACGAGTTGCCGCTCGGTGTCCTCCCGGGGGAGGCGGGCCTCGTAAACGTGCGCCCGCTCCCGCTCATCGCGCTGCGTCAGCCCCTTCTCCGTCATGATCTGCAGGAGCTTGAGGACGGTCGTGTACCCGGTGACGCGCCGCCGGGAAAGCTCCTCGTGGACGTCCCGCACGGTGGAAGGCCCGCGGTTCCAGAGGACCCTCAGGATTTCCAGCTCGGCGTCGGTCGGTCGTGGAACGGTGGCCTTGGGCATAAGCAGTCCTTGGTTGATACGAGGAAAATAGTACGAAGTTTTTCGTAAAGTCAAACGAAAAATTTCGTAGTTGGTCGGACCGGCGGGGCCGGGGGCGCCGGACGGCCACACCCTAGAGAGATGAGTCAGGGCGCGAAAGAGCGGCCTGGAGGGTGTTCCGGAGCAGCATGGCGACCGTCAGCGGCCCGACCCCGCCGGGAACCGGCGTGATCCAACGGGCGACGGCGGCGGCCTCGTCGGTTGCCACGTCCCCCAGAAGGACCTCTCCCTTCGCCGCGATCGCTTCCCGGAGCGCCGGCACCGCCCGGAGGTGGAGCGGGAGCTCTTCGGGGCGGGAGACGCGATTGATGCCGACATCCACGACGGCCGCCCCCGGCCGGATCCAGTCGCCCCGGACGAAACCCGGCCGCCCCACGGCGGCGACCAGGATGTCGGCCTCTCGGGTCAGCTCCGGAAGAGCGCGGGTCGCGGAGTGGCAGACCGTGACGGTGGCGTCGCGCGCCGTGAGGAGGGCGGCCATCGGCTTTCCGACGATCTCGCTGCGCCCGATGACGACCGCGCGGGAGCCCCGCAACGCAACGCCGTGCTCTTCGAGCAGGGCCATCACGCCCGCCGGAGTGCACGGCACGAAACGCGGGCGGCCCTGAAGCAGGAGCCCGACGTTTTCCGGTGAGAGGCCATCCACGTCCTTCTCCGGCGCGATGCGATCGAAGACCCGGATCGTCAGATCGCGCGAAGGGAGCGGAAGCTGGACGAGCAGGCCGTCGACGGCGGCGTCGCGATTCGCGTCGTCGATCGCCGCGAGAAGGACCGCATCGGCATCCGCGGCGGAGAGCCGGATGGTCTCCGCGACGATGCCGGCTTCACCGGCCGCGCGCTCCTTGGCCGCCACGTATGTTCGGGACGCGGGATCGTCTCCGACGAGCAGGACGCGCAGCCGGGCCGCCGCGCCCGACCGCGCGAGCTCTTGCGCCCGCGCACGGACGTCCTCGCGGATCCGCCGTGCGAGCGGCGCTCCCCGCATGAGCGCGGCGCGCGCCCCCGCCGGCAGGTCCGCACCCGTCACGCGGCGAAGAATACTGGAGTTACCGCTCCGCGATCGGGGTTGTATCCTTCGCTCCGCGAACCGCCATGAAGCGAACCCTTCTCCTCTCCATCGGTCTCTCCCTCGGTTTCTCCGCAAGGGCGCTCGTCGGTGCGCAGGAGGTCGACTACTACGAGGCGCAGCTGCGCGCTGGTCGCAGCGCATTCACCGCGCAGCGGGTCCCGCAGGCCATCCACTATTTCCGCGTCGCGTCCTTCGGCTTGCTCGATCGCCCTCCGCTTCTTTCCGAGGCCCTCGCCCGCCTGGCGGTCGCTTGCGACGCCGCGGGGGACTCCGAAGCGCGCGGCGCCGCGCTCGATCGCCTCGTGCGGGTCGAGCAGCGGTTTGCCGGCCTTCCGCCTTCGGCGCTGGAGCCGGAGATCCGCGCCGTCCTGCGGCGCCTGCTCGAAGCCCGCGTGCCGCGCGAGACGCTCGCGGCGATCCCGTCGCTCGCGCCCGCCACCCCGGCGAAGCCCCGCCCGCGGACGACGGCCGGTTCCAACCGCACCACGCCGCCTCCGCCCCGCCCCACACCGGCCGCCTCCGGCTCGCAAGCCGACGAATCGGCCGCGCGGGGGGCCGCCCCGGGATCGGCGCCGGCTCCGCCTCCGGCGCGCGCGTCGGGAAACGCCGAACCGGACGCCGTATACGCCCCGCCGCGTTACCGCGCGACGGTCAAGCCGCTGTACCCCGCCTCGGCTTTGCGCAGCCGGATCGGCGGAATCGTTTTGCTCCGCGTGCTCGTTTCGGAAAGCGGCGAGCCGGTGGAGATCGAGGTGGTTCGCGAGGTGCACCCGGATCTTTCCGCCGCGGCGGTGGGCGCCGTGCGGCGCTGGGAGTTCGAACCGGCGCGGCGAAACGGCGTCCCCGTGGCCGCGTGGACCACGGTTCCCATCCCCTTCCGCCCTCAGCGGTAACGGCCAGGTTCCTGCGAGAAGATTCGGCGCGACGCGGCGATGGGCTTCCTCTCGTTCGCGCATGGGGCGTGCTTCTTGCACTCATGCCCGTCGCGGGGAGCGGGCGGGTGCTTCACCGGCTCAAGCACTGACTCGGCGCGGGATGACTCTTCCCGTGAGCGGAGGCGATGATCAATCGGCGCGCGAATTCCCTCCAGTCGACCCTTTTCCGAGCCGCGGCGTCGCTGCTGTTCGTCGCAGCTTCCGCCGCCGCGAAAGGGCAGGCGGCAGATTTCTACGAAGCGCAGCTCCAGGCGGGACGTGCGGAGTACGAGAACAGGAGGTACCGCGAGGCGGCCGACAAGCTGCGTATCGCGAGCTTCGGGTTTCTGACTCGACCGGAACTTCTGTCGGAGTCGCTCGCGCGGCTCGCTCTGGCCGAAGAGCGGGGGGGGCGGACGTCGGAGACCGATGACGCCCTCAACCGGTTCCTGGCGGCGGAGAGCCGCTTCGGCTCGTATCGGGAGGACCGACTCGAGCCCGACGTCGTGCGGGATTTCCGCGCCCTCCTGACCCGCCGCGTGCCACGCAATCGACTGGCCGAAGTGCCCACCCTCGCTCCGATCCTGGAAGGCCGGCCGCAGCCGCCGCGGCCCGCGGCGACGATTCTGCCCACACCGCCGCCACCGATACCGACGATCGCCGTTCCCACGCCGGTTCCGCCCCCCTCCCTTCCCAGGGAGGTTCCGGCGCCGCCGACCCTCACCGCGCCGCCCCCGACGGAGACGCCCCTTGCGCCGACGGAAACGCCGCAGCCGCCCCGCCCCACGGCGACCGAAGAACCGACGCGGACGGCTTCGCCGACGGCGATTGCGATGCGCACGGTCACGCCGACCGTGACGGCCACGGCGGTTCCCCCGACGCCCACGCCGCGCCCACCGACCGCGACGCGTGCTCCGACCCGGACCCCCACGCCGCCGCCTCCCACGGCTACGCGAACCGCGACCCCGACTCCCTCGGAGACGCGCAGCCCGACCTCGACGCGCACGGAAACTCCGACGCGCACGGCGACCGCGACGCCCACCGCGGCTCCGCCGACGGCGACGCGGACGCCCTCCGTCACGGCCACCGCGACGCGCACGGCCACCTCCACCCGCACGGCCGTGCCTCCGACCCTCACCCCCACTCCCACGCCGACGCGCACAATCGCTCCGCCGACGGCGACCCGGACGCCCTCCTTCACCGCCACCGCGACGCGCACCGCGACCGCCACCCGGACCGCGGTGCCTCCGAGCCCCACGCGCACTCCCACGGCGACGCGCGCGGACACCGCCACGCGC
>JBHENW010000198.1:0-21007 GCA_046261875.1 Thermoanaerobaculia bacterium
CCGGCTTCCACCGCGCGTCCTGCATCTTCGCGGCGAGCCCCTCGAACTCCCCTTTGCGCACGTCCGCCAGGTTGCGACGGTGCTCGGCGGACGCGGAGTCTTCGTACAGGTACACGGGCAGGTCGTGCCGTTGCGAGACCGCCGCGGCGATGTCGCGTGCCAGAACGATGCACTCGGCCGTGGTGGCGCCCCGGATGGGGATGATGGGGACCACGTCCACCGCGCCCACCCGGGGGTGCTCCCCGCGGTGCCTGCGCAGGTCGATCCGGGGAAGGGAGGCCTCGAAGAGGGCCTCGACCCCGGCCCGGATCCCGCCCGCATCCCCGACGAAGGTCAGGACGCTGCGGTTGTGCGAGGCGTCCGAAGAGACGTCGAGGAGCCGGACGCCGGGAGCCGCGCGCACGGACGCGGCGACGTGCTCCACGGCCGCGCGGTCGGTGCCCTCCGAGATGTTCGGGACACACTCGATGACCGCGCGCATTCGGCGCAGTTTATAATTGAGGCAACAGTGCAAAGGTTCTCCCCGAGGGCGCCCGCGGCCTGATGGGCGCCGATACGAACCCGGGCGTTTACCCCGGGAACACGTCCCTGCCCAAGGAGGTGCGGGAGAAGATCCTCTCCACCTTCCGGCACGCCCTCAACCTGTTCCACGAACGCAAGCTCGACGACTGCATCATCGGCTGCGATTTCATCCTGAAGATGGACCCGCGCTTCTCCCCGGCCCGGCAGCTCCTGGACAAGGCGCGCAACCCCGCGGCGGAGATCGACGTGGGCGAGCTCGGGATGCTCGTGGCCACGACGCCGACGCGCCAGGAGAAGGTCAACGCGGCCGAGCCGGACCGCCTCCTCGTCCGCGCGGTCGAAAGCTACAACGCGCGGGATTTCCCCGCGGCCATCGCTTCGGCCGAGCAGGTGCTCGCCGTCCTCCCCGGCAACCAGAATGCGCGGGAGATCCTGGAGAAGGCACGCCGCAAGCAATCCGTGCAGCCCCAGTTCGACCTGGCGCGGGTGCGCGCGCTCGCGGCGCTCGAAGCGGGCCGCGGCGCGGACGCCCGCCAGGAGCTCGCCACAATGCGCGGCCTGGACCCGGACCATCCGGCCGTGGCGTTGCTGGAACGGCGGCTCGGGAGCTCGCCCGGGGCGGCCCCCGCCTCCTCGAGCTTCGAGCAGCAGTTCGGCGCTTCGTCGAGCGAGCCGGAGATCGCGTTCGATCAGAGTCACGGCGGCTTCGGCGAGGACACGATGCCGCGCGCTCAGCCCGCCGCCCTCGACTTCGGCGAGCCGCATGCCGGAAGCTCTTCGGGCCTGCCGGGTGGGGGCCTCGAGACCCTGAGCCTCGATTCCCTCTCGCTCGACCTCCCCGAGCCCGGCGGCCCGGTCGTGCCTCCTGCTCCCAGCACGTTTTCTTCCACGTCCGGGCCGCTCGGCGGACCGATGACGACGCCCCCGCCGATGGCCGCGCCGGTCTCCTCGGCTCCCCCCGGCTCGCCGCAGGACCTGTGGAGCGACGACGCCGCCGTCTCCGCGGAGCCGATGCTCGACCCGCTGCCGTCGTACTCCTCGGCGCCTCCTTCGCCGTCGGTACCGGAAGGGCCGTCGCCCGACGAAGAGGTGGAGGTCCTGTTGCGGCAGGGGGACGAAGCCGCCGGCCGAGGCGACCGCCAGCAGGCCATCGAGATCTGGTCGCGCATCTTCCTCATCGACATCAACAACTCCGACGCGGTCACGCGCATCGAGCGGGCGCGCCAGGAGATGGCGGAAGGCAACCGCCGGATTTCGGAAGGACTGCGGGGCGGGCGGGAGAGCTTCGAGAAGGGCGATTTCGCGGGGGCGCGCGAGAAGTTCCTCCAGGTCCTGGCGGTGGACGGCAACGAGCCCACGGCGCGGTTCTATCTGGAGCGGATCGAAGAAGAGCTCGTCAAGCCTCCGTCTCCGGCCGCCGCGCCGCCGCCGACTCCCGCCAGCGGGTCGGCCGACGTTCTGGCGGGCATCGGCTCGCCGTCGGCTCACGCCGCGTCTGCGGCGGCGGACGCCGCTCCCGCGCCGAAACCGAAGACCGGGCGTCTCTCCGCCAAGAGCCTGCCGCCGCGGACCCGGCTGATCGCCATAGCCGCCGCCTTCATCCTGGCGGCCGGCGCAGCGGTGTATTTCCTCGTCCTGCGCTCCCCGGCGCCTCGCTCGGGCGGCGCCGCCGCGGCGCCCGGCGGGCCTTCCCTCGAGGAGGCCATGGTGCTCTTCCGTGAAGGGAAAGTGCCGGAGACAGTGGCGGCTTTGCGCCGCATCCCGGCTTCTCATCCCGACTACGCGAAGGGGCAGAAGCTGCTCGCGACGCTGAGCGGCGGCGACGCCGCGGCGCCGGCCGAGGGGGGCGCGGCGCCGTTGGAGGGCGAGGGAGGCGCAGCCGCCTCGGCCGCGGAGGATAACGAGCCGGCCCGGTTGCGCGCGCTGGCCGAGCGCGCGCTCGCGGAAAAGCGTTACATCGACGCGCTGACCAACTTCAACCTCGCCGCACCGGCCTACTCCGCCGACCCCGAGTTCGCCCGAGCCCGCGGAGCCGCCATCGAGCGCGTGACGGAGCTGACGCCGGCGGTGAAGCTGTACAACGAAACGGAGTACGAGACCGCCATCCCGATCCTCTGGCGCATCCACTCGGCAGACCGGGAGAACCAGGACGCGCGGTCGTACCTCTTCCGCGCCTACTACAACCAGGGGATCGCGCAGCTCCAGAACGGGCTCTACGACAAGGCGCAAGAGTCCTTCCGGGAGGCCGCCGCGCTCAACACGGGGGACGAGGAGGCGGCGCGCCACCAGAAGTTCGCTCAACGCTACGAGAAGCGGGATCTCGATCTCATGGGACGGATCTACGTGCGTCACGTCCAGCCGCGGCCTTGAGCCGCCCCGTGGACCTCCAGACCGAGGACCTCGCCGACCTGCCGCTGCGGGGAAGCCCCGGCGAGGATGCCTGGGCGGGCCTTCCCGACACGCTGCCGGAAAGCGCCCCGCAGCGTGGCGCGGCGCGCGCCGCCGATCGGGCGGTAATGGGGCGACGCGCGATGGCCTTCGCCGCGGACGCGGCGCTCGTCTTCCTCGTCGTGGCGGCGGCGCTGCTCGGCGCCCAGGCCCGCACCGGCCGCGGCACACCGCTCTCGGGCGTCCCGTGGGCCGCCGCCTTCGCTCTCTACTTCTCCTTCTTTGCGATCGTTCTTCCATTGCTTCTTTTCGGACGCACGCTCGGACTCGCGCTGGCGGGCCTGCGCGTGCGCGAGGGCCTGCGCGGACGAGGGTTGAGCCTCTCCGAAGCGGCCGCGCGCTGGGTGGGGACGCTGGCTACGGCCGCGTCGCTGGGATTGCCGCTGCTCTGGACGCTTCGCGATCCCGAGCTCCCCACCCCCGCGGACCGGCTCTCCGGCCGCCCGCTGGCGGGTGAGGGTTGGCCGGCAAACCTCTCCTAGTCGCCGTCGCGCAGATCGACACCACCGTCGGGGATTTTGCGGGCAACTCCCGCAAGATCGTCGAGCGCGGTCGGGAAGCGGAAGCTCGCGGCGCGGACCTGATCCTCTTCCCGGAGCTCGCCGTTTGCGGATACCCCCCCCGCGATCTCGTCGAACGCGCCGCGTTCGTGCGGCGCTCGGAGAGCGAAGCGGCGCGCATCGCCCGGGCCTCCGGTGAAGCCCTCTGGCTCTTCGGGTCGCTGCAGCGCAACCGCGAGAAGCGCGGCCGCAAGGTCTTCAACGTCGCGATCGCCGCCCGCGGCGGGAAGAGCCTGGCGGCGTATCGCAAGCGCCTCCTGCCGACCTACGACGTCTTCGACGAGGGCCGTTACGTCGAGCCGGGAGAGGAGCCCCTGGCGCTGCGCATCCGCGGCCGCCGCGCCGGGGTCACGATCTGCGAGGACATCTGGAACGACAAGAGCTTCTGGACCCGCCCGCTCTACTCGCAGGACCCCGTCGCCGACCTGAAGCGTCTGGGGATCTCGGTCCACGCGAATATCTCGGCTTCTCCCTACTCGCTCGGCAAGGACCGGCTCCGGGAACGGATGATGCGGTCGATCGCGTTGCGGACGCGCACGCCGCTCGTCGTCTGCAACCTCGTCGGCGGAAACGACGGCCTCGTATTCGACGGAACTTCGGTCGCGTTCGACGGCCGCGGGCGCTTGCTCGCGCGCGCGAAGTCCTTCGAGGAGGACTTCTGGGTCATCGAGGTGCCCGGCCCGGGCGGCCCGAAGGCGCCCCGCCGGACGGAATCGGCCAACCTGCGCGCGGCGCTCGTCCTCGCCCTGTCGGACTACGCGTCCAAGTGCGGGTTCTCCCGGGTCGTGCTCGGGCTTTCCGGCGGGGTGGACTCCGCCTTGACGGCGGCGCTTGCCGTCGAGGCCCTCGGGCCCGCCGGCGTCGTCGGGGTCGCCATGCCCGGCCCCTACTCCTCGAAAGGCAGCCTGCGGGACGCGCGCCTGCTCGCCGATCGGCTCGGCATCGAGATGCTCGAGGTTCCGATCACCCCGGTCTTCGAGGAGTACCGCAGGACGCTCGGGCCCGCGTTCGGAGCAGGCGACTGCCAGGCCGCGGAAGAGAACCTCCAGGCGCGCATCCGCGGCGCGACGCTCATGGCGCTCTCCAACCGGTTCGGCTGGCTCGTTCTCTCGACGGGGAACAAGTCCGAGATCGCGATGGGCTACTGCACGCTCTACGGGGACATGGCCGGGGGGTACGCGCTCCTCTCCGACATCCCCAAGACCCGGGTTTACGAGCTCTCGCGGGACCTCAACCGCGAGCGGGAGATCATCCCCGAGTCCACGCTGACCAAGCCGCCCTCCGCGGAGCTGCGCCCGGGGCAAAAAGACAGCGACTCGCTCCCCCCTTATGAGACGCTCGACCCCTTGATCGAAGCGCTCGTGGACTACTCGCTCCCTCCGGAGGCGGCCGCGCGGCGGGCCCGCGTCCCGGTATCGCTCGCGCGGGACGTCGCCCGGCGGATCGATCGGGCGGAGTACAAGCGCCGGCAGATGCCGCCCGGGCCCAAGGTCATGCCCCGGGCGTTCGGCGAGGGCCGCCGGTACCCCATCGCGCAGAAGTTCGAGCAGTAGTGTCCGGCCACTCGGAGAAATACACCTGGAAGGAGATCCCCGGGTCCTCACATGATCTTCTCCGGAGGCACATCCGGTCGCTCTCGCGCGGCATCCGTCTGCTCGACCTCGGCGCGGCGGGCGGCCATCTCGGAAGGGCCGTGCGCGACCATTGCGCCTTCCTCGCGGGCGTCGAGCCGGACGCCGCGCTGCCGGAATCGAGCCGCGCGGGATACGACGACTGGCGGGCCGTGGACGCGCTGGCGGCGGGCGAGTGGCCGGAGCCTTTCGACGCGGTCGTCTGCGCCGACGTGCTCGAGCACCTCGTCGCGCCCGAGGAGCTCCTCGCGCGCATCCGCGGCTGGCTGAAGCCGGGCGGCACGCTGCTCGTCTCGCTCCCGAACATCGCCAACGTCTCCATCCGCCTGGCGCTTCTCTTCGGCCACTTCCGGTACACCGACCGGGGGATCCTCGACCGGTCCCACGTCTCCTTCTACACGCGCTCGAGCGCCCGGCACCTCCTCGAAGGCGCCGGCTTTCACATCCGCTCGATGGAGCCGACGGCGATGCCCTACGAGCTCGCGGCCCCGTCGCTCCTGCGCGGCGGGCTGCGGACGGCCGCCCGGGGCTTCGCCCAGGGCACGGCGCGGGTCTGGCCGACCCTGTTCGGGTACCAGTTCGTCTTCGAGGCGGCCCGCCGATGAAGGCCTCGCTCATCATCCCCGCCTACGACGAGAGGCGGCGCATCGAGGCGTCCCTGCGCGTCGTCTCGGAGTTCGTCCGAAGCCGACCCGGCGGCTGGGAATGGGAAGTCCTCCTCGTGGACGACGGCTCCACGGACGGCACGCGCTCGGTCGCCCGGCAGGTCGCCGCGGAGTCCGGACTTCCGCTCCAGGTCCTCGTCCACGAGAAGAACCTCGGGAAGGGGGCCGCGATCCGGACGGGTGTCCTGGCGTCCACCGGCGACCCGGTCCTCGTCTCGGACGCCGACCTCTCCACGCCCCTGACGGAGTGGATCAAGCTCGCCGAGCGCCTCCCGACGCATCCCGTCGCGATCGGCTCGCGCGCCTTGGACGACGCGCTCGTCCGGCGGCGGCAGCCCTTCTATCGCGTCGCGGCGGGGCGCCTCGGCAACGTCCTCGTCCGCATTTTCGCCGTGCCCGGCATCCGGGACACCCAGTGCGGCTTCAAGCTCTTCCGGGGCGACGTGGCGCGTGATCTCTTCGCGATCGCGAAGATCGACCGGTTCGCATACGACATGGAGATTCTTTTTCTGGCGCGCAAGCGCGGCATCCCGATCGCGGAGGTGCCGGTCCTCTGGTTCAACCACCCCGAGTCCAAGGTCTCGCTGGCGCGCGATCTCCCCCGCACTCTGTGGGACCTGCTGCGAATCCGCTGGCTGCACGCCGACTGACGGAGGCCCGGCCGATGCCGAACCGCAAAACGCGTCCCGCAACGCCGCCTCCCGTCGCCCGTGACGGCTGGGTGCGAAAGTGCGACGAGGACGATTACCTCGACTCCCACCTGCCGGTGCCCGCCCGGATCGTCTCCAACGAGGAGTACGACCCGCCGCCCCAGACGCCCGAGCAGCGCCGGATGGAGCACCTCCTGCTCGCGAGCGCGGACCTCCACGCGCGCCGCCTCGGCATGGACCGGCGGCTCTTTCTCCGCACCTCCTGCGGCATGGCGGCGGCGTTCGCCGCGATGAACTCGGTCTTCGGGCCTTTCTTCCAAGTCGAGGCGGCCGAGCTCCTGGAGGCCGAGTTCGGCCGCCTGCCGAAGTACTTCGTCTTCGACGTGCAGACGCACCACGTGGATCCGCGGCGCAACGCGCCGACGGCGGACCAGCGTTTCCTCGACTACCTCCTGAACGTCCGCCGGTTCGGCGGCAACTGGAACCCGAAGCTCGCGAACCGCGAGATCTCCATCGAGGAGCTCTACCGGGCCTGCTACATCAAGGAGGTGTTCCTCGACAGCGAGACGGCGGTCGCCGTCGTGAGCGGCCTGCCGCGATGACGCCGGACACCTACCTCATCTCGCCCGACGAGATGGTCAAGACGCGCTCCTGGGTCAACGAGCTGACCGGATCGCGGCGGGTGATCAGCCACGGGACGATGTCCCCGGAGCTCGGGACACGCGGCTTCGAGGCGATGCGGGCCCAGGCCGAGAAGCTGAAGATCGAGGCGTGGAAAAGCTACCCCGGTCAGCCCCTCGGTCCGGGCGGCAAGGGGTGGTGGATGGACGACGAGAAGGTCGGCTCCCTGCGCTCGAGCTCTCCCGAAAGCTGAAGATCCGGAACATCTGCGCCCACAAGGGACTGCCCGCCCCGGGGTTCAGCCCGGAGCACTGCCACCCGAAAGACATCATGAAGGCCGCGATCGATTTCCCGGACTTGCACTTCCTCGTCTACAACTCCGGGTTCCGCGGCATCGACGAGGAGATCGCCGCGCAGGCGCGGTCCGGGTTCGCGAAATCCGCCGCCGTCCCGTGGGTGACGGAGCTGTGCGACTGGAAGCGCAAGCACCCGGAGGTCCGCAACGTGCACATGGAGCTCGGGGCGATCTTCGGCATGACGGCAATCACGTTCCCGTTGCTCTGCACGCACATGTCGGCATGATGATCGCCGCGTTCGGAGACGACCACGTCCTGTGGGGGACCGACTCGATCTGGTCGGGCTCGCCGCAGTGGCAGATCGAGGCGTTCAAGAGGTTCGAGATGCCCGAGAGCCTCATGAAGCGGTTCGGATACAAGCCGCTGACGGTCGAAGTGAAGCGGAAGATCCTGGGGTTGAACGCGGCCCGGGTCTACGGGGTGGACCCCGCGGCGAAGGTCGGGCCGATGCCCGACGACTTCATCGACCGGTTGCGAAAGAAGTCCAAGGACTCGGGTCTCGCCGCGCGCAGCAACGCAGTACGGCTGGGTGCGTCCATCCCCTTCACTCGGCTGAGAAGCGGAGCGCCAGGGCCGCGGTCGCGACCGGCGCCAGCGCGGCGATCGTCCGTCCGACCGACCAGGTCACCAGCCATTCGGGCCCCTGCACGGCGAGCGCCGGCAGAGCGACATAGACGGCGACCGCGGCGGCGCAGAGGAGGAGCAGCCGGTTGCCGGCCGGGACCGAGCGCCCGGCGAGGAGCAGGCCGGCCAGGAGAAGCAGACCCGCCCACTGCGGCAAGACGTAGAGCGTGAAGAAGGCGCTCAGGCCTTCCCAGAGGCGCGCGGGCAGCTCCGGCGATCCGAGGAGCGCGAGGTCGAAGTCGCGGAGCGGGTGATTCCCGAGAACCATCCGGTGAACGATCGCGGAGAGGGCCGCCGGCACGACGAGCGCGAGCGAGAGCCGCCCCGCGCGCGCCCGCGTTCTCCCCTTCCAGGCGAGCGCCCACGTCATGAGGAGGCCCAGGACGACGAGGAGGAGCCCCTCGTTCTTCGTCGCGGCCGCGATCGAGGACGCGGCGGCCACGCGCCGCATCGCGCCGTCGCTCCGGGCATCCCAGGCATCGGCGAGCGAGGTCGCCAGCAGCAGAAAAGCGAAGGCGAGGGGCACCTCCGCCATGCCGGTCAGGAAAGCCGAGTAAAGACCCTGGAAGTTCGCGAGGAGAGCGGCGGCAGCGAGCGCCACGGCCGCGCTCGCGCCGCGCCGGCGGAGGAAGCCGTAGAGGACGAGCAGGGTGGCCGCGAGGAAACAGGGGAAGAGCAGCGCCATCGCGTGGTCATCCCACCGGCGGGCGAGAGAAGCGAGTCCCGCGTAGAGCAGCGGCAAGCCGACCGGATACTCCGGATGCGTGAACCCGAAAGCCGGGTTTTCGAAGAGATGCGGAACGCCCTCCGAGGCCCCGAAGAACGCCTTCCCCTTCAATCCCCAGATCGCGAGGTAGTCCCCGGCCCACATCGGCTCGGTCAGCGCGTGAAAGGCGTAGAGCAGGACGCCGAGGACCGCCGCGACGCCCCACAGGATCTCCGGCCAACGAGGGCCCGCCCTCGGCGGCGCGGTCTCCGGCGCGGCGCGCACGGGAAACCGGATCGAGAGGAAGAGACCGAGCGCGACCAGGAGAGTGAAAGCGGACGTCACTCCGATCGCGAACCCGATTGCCTTGCCGACCGCGAGAAGCGCGCATCCGACGGCCAGGCCCCATCCGAGCCGCTCCGAGCGCGGCCGCACCGGCAGCAACGCCCGGGTCATCGCATAGCCGAGGAGCCAGACGAAGGAGATCGCCGCGGCGAACCGGAGCAACGAGACGGCGAAAGAGGTCACGGCGCCGGCCACATCAAAGCCCCGTCCGAGACGTCCGCGACGTGCCTCCAGCCGGGCGGCCGGACCGGGCCGTAGACCGCCGCGATCCATCCCGCCGGGATCGGCCGAGGCCGCACGACCGCCGGGAGCGGCGCGAACTGGTAGGCGACGAGGTTGCGCGCCTGCTCCGACTCCGGACCGAAGACCGCGACGCCTGCGACGTCCTCGGGCAGCTTGCGGCGCGCCGACTCGAGGAAGAAGTAGAAGCGGCGGTCGAAGGCGGTGGAGGAGCCTCCGAGCCGGCGCACCTCGAGGGGACGCGGAGCGTAGTGCGCGAGGTGCGCGAGCCGCCGCTCGAGCTCCCCGGGCCGGTTCGCCGCCAGGAGCACGAAGAGGAGCGGCACCGCGGACGCGGCCGCGGCGGTACGCCGCAGGTGGATCCGGGCGATGACGCTCACGACGGCGCCAGCCGGGCCGCAACGCCGGCTGTGAGCAGCGGAGCGAGCGCGATGAGCGCCCTTCCGACAGTCCAGGTCACGAGCCAGACCGGCCCGTAAGGACAGAGCGCGGGCAGGGCGAGATAGACCCCGGCGGAAGCGGCGGCCAGAAAGAGCAGCCGGCGCCCGTGCGGGCTGCGGCGCCCCGCGGCGATCAGGAGGACGACGGCCGCCGCCGGCCACAGCGCCGGACTCAGGTGGATCCGCCAGGCTGCGGCCAGCCCTTCGAGAAACCGGTCGAACAGGTCGGGCCGCGCCAGGTAGGCGAGGTCGATCCCCCGGACCGGATGGCTGCCGACCGCGAGGCGATGGAGCGCGGCGGAGAGGAGGGCGGGAAGGGCGAGCGCCAGCGCGGTGCGCCGGAAGCCAGCCGTCTTCCGCAGGAGCGCCAGAAGCGCGAGCAGAGCGAGCGCGGTCCCCGCGAAGAAGAGCCCCTCGTTCTTCGTGCCCGCCGCGATCCACGTGGCGAGGGCGACGCGCGCATCGGCCCGACCGTCGGTCCCCTCGATGGCGTCGCAGACCGCGGTGCCGGCGAGCAGGAACGCGAAGGCCATCGGGATCTCCGCCATCCCGGTCAGGTGCGCCGAATAGAGCGCTCCGAAATGCGCCAGCAGCGCCGCGGCGGCGAGCGCGGCCAACGCGGAAGCCCCCCTCCGGCGCAGCCATCCGTACATGACCATCGACGTCGCCGCCATCCAGCACGGGAAGATCAGTGCGAGCGCGTGGTCCTCCCACGCGCCGATCAGAGACCCGATCCCCGCGTAGAGGAGCGGCAGGCCGAGCGGGTAGCCGGGGTTCGAGAATTCGAAGGAGCTCCAGTCGAAGAGCCGCCGCGGGATCGCCTGCTCGGCGAAGAAGGTCTTCCCTTTCAAGCCCCAGATCGCGAAGTAGTCGTTCGAGGCCATCGGCTCGGTCAGCGCACGGAGGAGGAACGCGGCGAACCCCCAGACCAGGACGACCGCCAGCACCGTCCCGGCCAGGATGCGCCAGGGAGGCAGCGCTGCGCGCGGCGGGTGGGGAGCCGGAGGGAGCCGGAAGCGCCGGCCGAGCCAGACCGCCCCGCCGAGGAGTACGAGCGAGGCGATGACCGGCGCGCGGAACGCGAGCGTGAACCCTGTGGCCAGCCCCGTCGCGAGGGCGGCGAGACCCAGGCCGAGTCCCCAGCCGGCTCGCTCGAGCCGTTGCGCGGGTCCCGCCGGCACGAGCGCCGAGGCCGCAACGGTTCCACCGAGCCAGAAGACGCCGGCGATCGCCGCGACGGCGAGGAGCGCCGTGGCGAAGCGGTCCGCGATCATCGGGGGACGAGGAGGGCGCCGCCGGGCCACTCCCGCAGGACCCGGAGCCCCGCAGGACCCGGCGCGCGGTACGCGAGGGCGACCCAACCGGGCGGGACCTCTTCGGGAGCGATCGCGACGGGAACCGGGGCGAGGTGGTACACCGCGTAGTAGAGCCCGCCCCACTCCGGCAGCGTCGGCGCGTAGAGCGCGACGCCCCGCGCGTCCACCGGGAGCTCGCGGCGCGCCCGTTCGAGCACCGGGAAGAACGCGCGGTCGTACGCGGTCGCCCCGCCCGCGGCTCGGCGTTCCGCGGCGGACAGCGAGAAGGCTCGCCGGATGATCGCTGCGCGCCCGCGGAGATCTTCGGAGGTGGTCCGCCGGACGAGCGCGAAGAGAAGGAGGGTGAAGGCGGCGAGCGCGGCGACGCGCCGCCAGCTCACGCGACGAGCGGAAACGCGGCGCAGAGGTCCCGAACGGACCGCTTCACCTCTTCCTGGACTTCCGGCGTGTCGGTCTCCAGGGTCCGGCCGATCGCCTCGGCGATCACGTCCATCTCCGACAGCCCCATCCCGCGCGTCGTCACGGCGGGGGTGCCGATGCGGATCCCGGAGGCGACCATCGGCGGCCGCGTGTCGAAGGGAATCGTGTTCTTGTTGACCGTCAGGCCTGAGGCGTCGAGCCGCTTCTCCGCCTCTTTCCCGGAGATGCCGCGCGAGCCGACGTCCACCAGGATCAGGTGGTTGTCGGTCCCCCCCGAGACGAGGCGGAAACCGCGCTCCGCCAGACCGGCCGCCAGACGGCGCGCGTTCTCGACGACGCGCCACTGGTAATCGGAAAACTCCTGCGTGGACGCCTCGTGCAGCGCGACGGCCTTCGCGGCGATGACGTGCTCGAGCGGCCCGCCCTGGACGCCGGGAAACACGTTCCGGTCGAGGTCCTTCGCGCGGTCGGCGCGGCAGAGGATGAGCCCGCCGCGGGGACCCCGCAGCGTCTTGTGGGTCGTGGTCGTCACGAACGCCGCGTGCGGCACCGGGGAAGCGTGCAGCCCCGCGATGATCAGGCCGGCGATGTGGGCGATGTCGGCCATCAAGACCGCGCCGACCTCCTCCGCCGCCTGCGCGAAAGGACGGAAGTCGATCTCCCGCGCATACGCCGACGCCCCGACGATGATCAGCCGCGGCCGGTGCTCGCGGGCGAGGGCCATCATGGCTTCGTCGTCGATCCGCTCGTCGTCCCGCCGGACGCCGTACGCCACGACGTTGTATTCCTTGCCGGAGAAGGAGAGCGGGTGGCCGTGCGTCAGGTGCCCGCCGTGGGAGAGGTTCATGCCCATGATCGTGTCGCCGGGCTTGAGCGCCGTGAGATAGACTGCCATGTTCGCCTGCGAGCCGGAGTGGGGCTGCACGTTCGCGTGCTCGGCGCCGAAGAGCTTCTTGGCGCGCTCGATGGCGAGCGACTCGATTTTGTCCACGAACTTGCAGCCGCCGTAGTAGCGCCGGCCCGGATAGCCCTCGGCGTACTTGTTCGTCAGGACGGAGCCCTGCGCCTCGCGCACGGCGCGGGAAGTGAAGTTCTCCGACGCGATGAGCTCCAGGGTCTCGTCCTGTCGGCGCTCCTCTTCCCGGATCCAGCGCGCGACGTCGGGATCCACGGCCTCCAGGTCGCGGCCGCCGAGCGCCGCCGGAGGGAACGTCGTGCGGGCTTCGCTCACGGTGGCGGAGGTTACCTCACCCGACGAGCTCGTGGTACTCGGTGTTGCAGTAGCTGTCGGTCATGCCCGCGATGTGATCCGCGATCGCGCGGTAGAACCCGGGCCGCTCCAGGTAAGCCTCCGCCTCCGCGTCCACTTCGTACAGCGGGACGTCCCGCAGGAAACGGACGCCGAGCTGCAGGGAGACGTCGCGCAGGACGGAGTCGGGAAGCAGGCGCGGGTTGTCGCGGTAGGCGGCGAAGATACGGGAAATCACACGCCTCGCGTGGCCGTCATGGCGGGAGACGGGAAAGGAATGGATGACGTGGCGGTACACGAAGTCGCGCAGCTCGCGATAGTCCCGCTTCCCCTGTTCCGAGAAACCGATGAGGTCCCCGGGGAGGCGCTCGCGCCGCGCGGAGAACTGGTCCGCGGTGGAGATCCCCGCCGATTCGAGCCAGCGGTCGATCCGCGCCCGCGAGGACTCGACGAGGTCCGCCGTGAGCGTGGCGATCAGGCCGCGGATGAGCGCGGCCCACCGCGAGGCGGGGTCCCGGCCGAAGCCGCGCGCCGCCCGGACTCGCCGAGCCACCTCGAGCTCCTCGATCTCCCGGTCGTCCGCCAGGGGCAGGCCGTCCTCGAGATCGTGCGTCTGCTGCGCGATCTCGTCGGCCCAGTTGACGAGCTGCGCCTCCAGCGTGCCCCCCGACTCGAGCCGGAGCCCTTCCGGGAAATCGAGCGGGAAGGGGAACGAGGCCTTCCAGGTCGTGTGCTTGAAGATCCCCTCGCGCACGTCGTGCGTCAGGTTGAGGCCCGGGTGTTCGTAGCGTTTCTCCAGCCGGTCGACGACCCGGACGGACTGGTAGTTGTGCTTGAAGCCGCCGGCTTCCGGATGCCCCTCCCGCAACAGCCGGTCGAGGACTTTCTCGCCGGAGTGGCCGAAGGGAGTGTGCCCCAGGTCGTGGCCGAGCGCGATCGCTTCCGCGAGGTCTTCGTTCAGCCCGAGCGCCCGCGCCGCGCTGCGCGCGATCTGGGACACCTCGATCGTGTGCGTCAGGCGCGTGCGGAAATGGTCCCCCTCGTAGGGGATGAACACCTGCGTCTTGTGCTTGAGGCGCCGGAAAGCGCGCGCGTGGATGATGCGGTCCCGGTCGCGCACGTAGGCGGTCCGCGCGTCTCCCGGGCCCGATCCGATCGGGCCGAGCGGGCGCGTCGCGCGGCCGCTCTTGGAGGCGTAGAGCGCCAGGCGCTGCTCTTCGAGGCGCTCGAAGTCCTCGCGTGTCCGGGGCGCGGCAGCGGTCGTCATGACGGCGTCCCGAGCCGGCCGGCGAGGAGCAGTGCGCGCGCCTCGCCGACGAGGTACAGGGAACCTGCGACGATTATAGTTTTCGCGCTCTCCGAAGAGACGAGCCGGCGCAGGGCGGCTTCCAGGCTCGCCTCGGGACGCGCGTCGGGCCGGACCGCCGAGACTCGCCGGGCGAGCTCCTCCGGGGTCGCCGCCCGGGAGCTTTCCGGAGCGACGAGGCTGACGCCGGCCAGCGCGGGGAAGAGGGACCCGGCGATCGTCTCGACGTCCTTGTCCGCCATCGCGCCGAAGACGAGCCAGGTCTCCGCGACGATGCCGGCCTCCAGCAGAAAGCGCGCGAGAGCGGCCGCGCCCTCGGGGTTGTGGCATCCGTCGAGGAGGATCGTCCGGCCGGCGACCCGGAACCGCTCGAGCCGTCCCGGCCAGCGCACGCGACCGAGACCGGCGGCGATCGCTTCGGGCGCCGAGATGGAAATCTCCGGAGAGAGGAGCTCCACGGCGCGCACGGCCACGACGGCGTTGGCCGCCTGGTGGCGTCCGGGCAGCGGCGTCGCCAGCGCGTACTCGCGGACCGGGGTGCGCAGGGAGAAGCGCCCGCCGTCCAGGGAGGCCGCCTCCATTTCCAGGACGCATTCACCGGCCAGGTCGTGGAAGTCCGCCCCGACCGCGCGCGCGGCCTCCCGGAGGACGTGGAGCGCGTCGGGGTGCGAGAACCCGGCGAGGGCGGGACGTCCCGCCCGGAAGATCCCCGCCTTCTCGCCGGCGACCGCGGAGAGCGTGCCCCCGAGCTCCTCGACGTGGTCGAGCGAGATCGACGTGACCGCCGAGAGGCGCGCCGGCACGACGTTCGTCGCGTCGAACCGTCCACCGAGGCCGACCTCGAGGACCGCGAGCTCGAGTTCCCGCCGGGCGAAGAGGTCGAACGCCGCGGCGGTCATGGCCTCGAAGTAGGTCGCCGGGATCTCCGGCGCCCGGTCCGCCGCGCCGAAGACCCGGCCGAGCGATGCGTCGAGCTCCTCGGAGGAGACGTCCGCGTCCTCCAGGCGGATCCGCTCCGTGACGTGGATGAGGTGCGGCGAGGTGTAGAGCCCGGCGCGCACGCCGGCCTCGCGCGCGATCGAGGAGACCATCGCCGCCGTGGAGCCCTTGCCGTTCGTTCCGCCGACGAGCACGGATGGGACTCGGCGCTCCGGCCGGCCGAGGCGGTCGCAGAGAGAGTCGATGGCGGCGAGCCCGAGCTTCATCCCCCGGATCGAGAGAGATTCCAGGCGGGCGAGGTGAGGGAGGTTAACGGCGCTCGCTCAGGCCGCCCAGAGGAGCCGCAGGCACTTCACGACGGTCTCCTTCATCTCCGAACGCTCGACGATGAAGTCCAGCATGCCGTGCTCAAGCAGGAACTCCGAGCGCTGGAACCCCTCGGGAAGGGTCTGCCGGATCGTCTGCTCGATGACGCGCGGCCCCGCGAAGCCGATCAACGCGTTGGGCTCGGCGATGTTGAGGTCCCCGAGCATCGCGTAGGACGCCGTGACGCCTCCGGTCGTCGGGTCCGTCATGATGGAGATATACGGAAGGCGCG
Organism: Thermoanaerobaculia bacterium; assembly: GCA_046261875.1. Lineage (GTDB taxonomy): Bacteria > Acidobacteriota > Thermoanaerobaculia > UBA5066 > Gp7-AA6 > JBHENW01. Next base: position 15,637 of record JBHENW010000198.1, read on the forward strand.
CTTCCGAGAGCCGCGAGAGCGCCGCTGCGATCTTGCCCATCTGCATCAGGGAGAGGACGCCCTCCTGCATCCGCGCGCCGCCGGAGGTCGAGACGACGATGAGAGCGCGGCGCTCGGCGAGCGCCCGCTCCGCCGCGCGCGTCAGGCGCTCCCCGACGACGGAGCCCATCGAGCCTCCCAGGAAGAAGAACTCCATGGCGCCCGCGATGACCGGGATCTTGCCGACCGTGCCGCTTCCAATGATGATCGCGTCCGAGGTTCCGGAGCTCTCCTCGTTCTGTTTCAGGCGGTCCCGGTAGCGCTTGGAGTCGCGGAACCGCAACGGATCCCCCGAGCGCAGCTCGCCGAAGAGCTCGTCGTAGCGCTCGTCGTCGAAGAGCATCCGCAGACGTTCGGACGCGGAGAGGCGGAAGTGAAAGCCGCACTTCGGGCAGATCTTGAAGTTGCGGGCGAGCTCCTTGTTGTAGAGGATCTGGCGGCAGTTCTCGCACTTGACCCACACTCCTTCCGGGACCTTGCTCGTCCGCCGCTCGCGCGGCTCGCGGGGCTCGCGCGCCGCCCTGTCCTTCCGGAACCACATGGGTCCGGGGATCGTAGCAGCGAGAGGTATCTCGCGCCAGGAGAGGCGCTTACAGGGAGGGCCGGAGGGGCTCGACCCGGAGCCTCCCGGAGGCGTCTTCGCTGACCCGCGCTTCGACCCCGAAAGCGGCCGCGATGTTCTCCGGCGTCAGCGTCGCGCGCGTCGTGCCGAAAGCCAGCGTCCGGCCGCCGCGCAGGAACAGCGCGCGGTCGGCGGCGTTTGCTGCCGTTTCCATCTCGTGCGTCACGAGGAGCACGGTCGTGCCCCGCTCCGCATGGACGCGCGCGAGGAGCTCGAGGAACTCGAGGCGGTGCCGCGGGTCCAGACCGGAGGTCGGCTCGTCGAGCAGCCAGATTTCCGCTTCCTGCGCGAGGGCGCGCGCGAGGAACACCCGGCGCCGCTCTCCGCCCGAGAGCGCGGAGGCGTCCCGATCGGCGAGGCCGGAGACGTCGCATGCGCGCATCGCGTCCCGGGCGAGCCGGAGGTCTTCCGCGCTCTCCGCGGCGAAGTCCTGCGCGTAAGGGGCGCGCCCCTGGAGGACGAGGTCGAGGCAGCGGATCGGGAAGACGAGATCCACCGTCTGCGGGAGGTACGCGATGCGGCGCGCCGTGTCGCGCCGCGGCAGTCCGCTCAGGGGACGGCCCTCGAGGAGCAATTCCCCACCCGCCGGCGACACGATCCGCGCGATCGCCTTGAGCAACGTGGACTTTCCAGAGCCGTTCTCACCGAGGATCGCGACGATCTCGCCGGCATCGAAGGCCGCGTCCAGCCCGGAGAGCGCGGGCGTGCCGCCGTAGCGCGCCTCCAGCCGTCTGGCCTCGACGAGCGGAGTCACGGGTTCCTCAGGAGGAGCCAGGCGAACACGGGCGCCCCGAGCGCGGCCGTCACCGCGCCGATCGGAAGCTCGGCCGGAGCAAACGCGGCGCGCGAGACGGCGTCCGCCAGGACGAGCAGGGCCGCGCCGGTGAGCGCGGAAAGGGGCAGGAGCTTTTTCTGGTCGTTACCCGCGACGGCCCGGGCGGCGTGCGGGACGAGCAGGCCGACGAAGCCGATCACGCCGGCGAAGGCGACGGCTGCCCCGGTCAGGAGCGAGGAGGCGAGGAAGACGAGCCGCTTGGATTTCTCCGTGTCCACGCCGAGGGCCGCCGCGTTCTCCTCCCCCACCGCGAAGAGGTTGAGACGTCCGGCCGAGGCGAGGATCGCGACCGCGCCGAGCACCGCGTAGGGAACCAGCGCGGCAAGGCGGGCCGGCGTCGCATCGGCGAGGCTTCCCATCATCCAGAAGAGCATCGTCCGGGCGGCCTGCGCGGAGGCGACCGAGAAGATGCCGAGCAGGACGGAGGAGAAGAACGCGTTGGCGATGAGTCCGGCGAGCAGCAGGCGGTTCAGGTCGAGCCGCCCGCCTCGGCGCGCGAGCAGGACGACGCCGAGGGAGGAAGCCGCCGCGCCGGCGAACGCCGCCCCCGGCGAGAGAAACGGGGAGACCCCGGCCATCGAGGCGAGCGCCGCCCCCGTCGCCGCGCCGCCGGACGTCCCGAGGAGAAACGGGTCCGCGAGGGGGTTGCGGAGGAGCGCCTGCATGGCCGCGCCGGCCAGGGCCAGCGCCGCCCCCACGAGGGCCGCGAGGAGGACACGCGGGAGCCGGAGCGATGCGACGAGCCGGGCGGTCTCTCCGCGATCACCTTCTCCCCCAAGGAGATCGCTCACGGAAAGGGAGACGCCGCCGACCGCGAGGCCGAAGACGATCGCCAGCGCCAGCAGGGCCAGGCCGCCCGCGAACAGCGCCGGCCGGCCGGCTTGCTTGGAAGTCATGCCGGTCCTGATAAATTCGAGCCACGCTGATCAAGCTCCAACGACGCGTGGTTCGAGCGCTGCTCGTTCTGGCCGGGCTCCCTCTGCTCGCTTCGGCCGCACGGGGCCTCGACGGGGCGCCGGTCTGGGAACAACGGTGGGTCGCGCAGACCCTCGCGGGAGGGCGGCCGCTGGCCGTCCGTGAGCTGGCCGACGGGTCGATCTTCGTGCTCGCGGCGGCCGGAAGCGAGCTCGCCGGAGTCCGCTACAACCACCTGGGAAGCATCGTTTCCACTTCGATCCTGACCGTTCCTCACCTGAATTTCTTCGGCCTCCCCAACACGCAGACGCGGTTTGCCATCGATCCGTTCGGCGGTGTCTTCGTCGCGGCCGTCTCGGACGTGGAACTGACGCGTGGAGACATCTGGGTCATGAAGTATGACGGCTTCAGCGGAAAGCCGATGTGGGCCGCCCCGCGCGTTCTCGACACGGTTCCCCCTTTCCAGGACGCCCCGCTTCAGATCCTCGTGGACCACCGCGGAAACGCGGTCGTCGTCGGTTTCTCGGAAGGCGGGTCCTCGGAGCGGATCGCCGTGCTCATCGAATACGACGGCGTCACCGGAGCGACGGCGTGCGGCCCGCGGACGATCCATCCGGCGACCCGCATCACGGCGGCCCTGGACCCGAGCGACGCCGTGATCCTGTCCCTCTCCACCCGCCAGGACACGGGGGCGGGACGCGACTCTACGCGGACGTCGCGCTCATGAAATTTTCCGGAAGTACGGGAACGACACTGTGGGGGCCTCTCGCGATCGATGGGGGGCCGGGGCGACGCGATTTCGTCTCCCGGATCGACTCCACGGCGGCAGGTGACGTGGTCGTCGCCGCCACCTCCATCGGCTCGGGTATCACCGAGGCGATGACCCGGAAGTACGGCGGCGCCACTGGAGCGCTCCTATGGGGCCCGACCGTGCTGCCCTCCGCGCGGGGCCGTAGATCTCGCTCTCGACGGCGCCGGCCACGTCATCGTCGTCGGCGAAACTCGCCAGAACGACCCGGCGATGTGGACGATCAAGTACGAGGGCGCGACCGGTAACACCCTCTGGGGCCCCCGACTCGCTCACGGAAACGGCGGCTACGTGGATAGTGCCAATGCGGTCGCCGTCGCCGCCAACGGCGACGTCTTCGTCACCGGAACGATGTACTCGAACGCGAACGACTTCGACTTCGCGACGCTCAAGTACAGTGGAGCGACGGGCGACCTCCTCTGGGGGCCTGTCCTGTTCGACGGGTCGGGAGCGCACGAGGACTTCGCGCGTGCCATTGAGCTCGACGCGTCCGGGAACCCGGTCGTGGCCGGCGAATCGGACAACCCGGCGCTCGACAGTGACCTCGTGGTGTTGAAGTACGACGGGGCCACGGGCACTCCGCTCTGGTCTCCGCAACGCATCGGAGGCCTCGACGCGACATCCTGCCCCTGGACAACCTCTCGGTCGTCGGTAGCTCCGCCGTCATAGCGGGGACGGTGGACGACGGCTTTCTCACGATCGCATTCGATGAAGCCTTCCGGATTCAAACGCTTCAGGAGGACATCCCACCGCTCCACTGCGGCCGGGCGGCCTCGATCCCGCTCGAGGCGCGCAACGCGGCCGGCGCCATGACGTGGAGCGTCGTGTCCGGCGCCGTGCCCGCGGGGTTGACGCTCTCCTCCTCGACCGGTGTCATTTCCGGACCTCCTTCGGCGATCGGGTCCTTCCCCTTTCGGGTCCGCGCGACCCACGGCGTGACGGTCTCGGAAAGAGACTTCCGGATCGAGGTCTGGGACGGAGCCGAGCTCCTCCCGATCCTCGCGAGCGCCGATCCGTTGTGCCCGGGGCAGAGCGCGGACCTTTCGGTGGCAGGCAGCTACGGCTCCTATTCCTGGCTTCCGGGCGGCCAGACGTCGAGCGCCATCTCGGTCTCCCCGGCCGCGAGCACGGACTACGGCGTGCTGCTCGGAACCGTTTCGGCCTGCCGGCAGCGCGCCTACCGGCGGCTCGAGGTGGGGCCGCTTCCTCTCTTCGTGACCGCCCCTCCGCGGTCGCTCCATCCTCGGCGGGACATCACGCGCGCGTGCCGGATTACGGGCCCGGAGCGACATACGCCTGGGCGATCACGGACGGGTCGATCACGGGCGGCGCGGGGACGTGGGAGATCACCTTCTCCGCCGGCGCTACCGGGACCCTAGTGGTCCAGGTCACGGTGACGACTGCGACTGGCTGCTCGAGGACGGTCTCTTCCTCCGTCCCCATCGCGCTGGTGGGCTTCTACACGATTACCCCCTGCCGCGTCTTCGACACGCGATGGGTGCCTCCGGCTCCGGCGGTCCCGATGGCAGCAGGCTCGACCCGCGTGTTTCCTGTCCCGGGCCAGTGCGGGATCCCGCAGGGCGCTACAGCCGTTGCCGGTAACCTGACCGTCACCGAGCCCACAGCGGCCGGGCACATGAGCATCGACCCGGCCGGATCGCCGGTGCCCTACACCTCGTCGATCAACTACGGCGCCGGGCAGACGAGGGCCAACAACGTCCTCGTCGGCCTGGGCAAGAACGGCGACGTGGCGGTGGACTCCGGACAGCTGACCGGAACGGCACACCTGCTCTTCGACGTCAGCGGCTACTTCCAGTAGCCAGCTCCCGGGCGAGGGTATCCAGAGCGTCGAACACCCGCGGTCCCGGCCGCGTGAGCGCCGATTCGTCCACGCGGACGATGCGGGCCCGCCTCGCCGCGCCGCGGGAGAGCACTCCCTCGCGGAGGGCCCGCTCGTAGACGGCCCGGTTCGCCTCCGACTCCGGAAGGACGAGGACGTCCACACGAGTCGCCGCCAGGAACTCCGGAGACACGAGCGGCCAGCCCGGCCGGTCTCCCAGGACGTTCTCCGCCCCCGCTTCCGTCAGCACGTCGTCGAGAAACGTCCCTCCGCCCGCGGCTTGCGGCGGTTCCGGCCAGATCAGGAGTATCG
>JBHENW010000199.1:0-13065 GCA_046261875.1 Thermoanaerobaculia bacterium
CTCATGGGGCCCCTCGAGGAGCTCGAGACGGCCTTCGACCGCCTCCGGCGCGAGCGGAGCTTCCGCAAGGAGCTCGACGAGCTCCTTCGGGACTACGCGGGGCGTCCCACCCCGGTGACCGTCGCCGGCCGGCTGACCCGCGGCGGAGCGAGGATCGCGCTCAAGCGCGAAGACCTCCTGCACACCGGGGCCCACAAGCTCAACAACTGCCTCGGCCAGGTGCTGCTGGCTCGGCGCATGGGAAAGCGCCGCGTCATTGCCGAGACCGGCGCGGGCCAGCACGGGGTGGCGACAGCCGCGGCGGCGGCCCGTCTCGGGCTGGCCTGCCGCGTTTACATGGGAACCGCCGACATGGCCCGCCAGGCGCCGAACGTCGCGCGCATGCGGCTGCTCGGCGCGGAGGTCATCGCCGTGGCGGCGGGATCCCGGACACTGAAGGAGGCGATCAACGAAGCCATGCGCGACTGGAGCGAGAACGCGGCCCACACCCACTACGTGCTGGGCTCGGCCCTCGGGCCGCACCCGTATCCCGCCATGGTCCGCGAGTTCCAGACGGTGATCGGGCGCGAGGCGCGCGTTCAGATGCGGCGGATCGCGGGGAAGGACCCGGCCGCCGTCGTCGCCTGCGTGGGGGGAGGCTCCAACGCGATCGGGATCTTCTCGGCCTACCTTCCGACGAAGACGGCCCTGTACGGAGTCGAAGCGGGAGGGCGCGGGCGAAGACCCGGCGAGCACGCCGCCCGCTTTCCCGCGGGTCGGGTCGGGGTCCTCCACGGGACCCGCACCGTTCTTCTCCAAGACGCCGCGGGCCAGATCCGGGGGACGCACTCCATCTCCGCCGGACTCGACTATCCCGCCGTGGGGCCCGAGCACGCGCGATTGCGGGAGCTCGGTCGCGTGACCTACGTCCGGGTATCGGACCGCGAAGCGCTGGACGCATTCGAGCGCCTCTCCCGCGATGAGGGGATCATCCCGGCGCTCGAAAGCGCGCACGCCATCGCCTATGCCGTGCGGCTCTCCCGGAAGATGCCGGCGACGCGATGGATCCTCGTGAACCTGTCCGGACGAGGAGACAAGGATCTCGCCGAGGTGCAAAGGTTCCGGAAGTTCGCCGAGCCGCGATGACCCGGATCTCGCAGGCCTTCGCGAAGGCGCGGGGCGAAGATCGCGCCGCTTTCATCCCCTACCTGACCGCGGGCGATCCCTCCGCGGCCACCACCGTCCGGCTCGCCTGCGCCCTCGAACAAGCGGGCGCCGACGTCATCGAGCTCGGGGTTCCCTTCTCCGACCCCATCGCCGACGGACCGGTCCTGCAGCGCTCGGCGCAGCGGGCTCTGCGCTCGGGAACGACCTTCGGCGGCGTGCTGCGGGTGGCCCGGAGAATCCGGCGCGAGACGGGCCTTCCGCTCCTGCTCTTCACGTATGCCAACCCGCTCCTGCGATACGGGATCCGACGGGCAGCCATCGAGGCGGCGGCCGCCGGCGTCAGCGGCATCCTGGTCACCGACCTCCCGCCGGAAGAAGCCCGGCCCGTCCGCGGGCCGCTGCGGCGCGCCGGCCTCGATACGGTCTTCCTCGTGGCGCCCTCTTCCTCGGAGGATCGGATGGCGCGGGCGGCCTCGCTCTCGAGCGGATTCCTCTACGTCGTCTCCCGGGCCGGCACGACGGGGGTCCGGGACGGCTTGCCGGCGGACCTCTCCCGAACCGTGGGGAGAGCGCGGCGGGCAGCCGGCAAGCTTCCGATCGCCGTCGGGTTCGGCATCGCTTCGCCGGACGCGGCGAGCGCCGCCGCCCGACTGGCGGACGGGGTCGTGGTCGGTTCGGCTCTCGTGGCCGCCATGGAGCGCTCGCGGACGGACCCGGTCCGTGCCGTGTCGCGGCTGGCGCGCGCAATGGCTCGTTCGTGCCATCGGGAACGATGAACCGGCGTCTGGAAGGGGATTTTCTCCGATCCCTCCGCGATCCTTCTCTCGAGGCGTCTCACCTCGAGCAGCTCTTGCGGGACCCAGCCGCCCGGCGGTACCACGCCGTTCGCGTGGCGCTCGCCGCCCATCCGACGACCCCGCGGAGGGAGGCCCTCGCCCTGGTTTCGACGCTCTTCTGGCGCGGGCTGGCCCGGCTCTCGGCGGATGCGCGGGTCCACCCCGAGATCCGAAGGGCAGCGGATCGCGATCTGCTCAGGCGCCTGCCGGAAATGGCGCTGGCGGAACGGGTTGACCTGGCCAAAACGGTCGGGCGAGGGGCTCTCCTCCAGCTCCGGTTCGACCCGGATCCGCGGGTGCTCGCCGCGGTCCTGGACAACCGTTTCCTCACCGAGCCCGACGTGGTCCAGGCCGCGGCTCACACCGGGGCGGGGGAGGCGAGCCTCGGGGTCATCGCGGAACACCCGCGCTGGGTGCTGCGCGCGACTGTCCGGAGCGCCCTTCTGCGCAATCCGAGGCTTCCGGCTCCTCTCGCCCTCGCCCTTCTGAGCCGGGCGAGCGCCGATGACCTCGAAGGCCTGACTCTGTCTCCGACCGTCTCCCCCCTCCTGAAAGCCTGCGCGGAAAGAGTCCTTGCGCAGCGGCTCGGCCGGGACTAGCATGATCTTCAATCGGCTGAACAAGGTGACGGAGTCTGTTCCTCTCACGTTCGGCGAGGAGCTTCGCCGAGAACGCGTCATCCGCGAGATCTCTCTCGAGGAGATTGCGGCAGCCACGAAGATTTCCCTGCGGTTGCTGACCGCGCTCGAGGCGAGCGACGTCGCGCGGCTTCCCGCCCCGACCTTCACCCGCGGTTTCATACGCGCCTACGCGCGTCACCTCGGCATCGATCCTGAGGAGATGGTCAACGCATACCTCATGGACCTGAAATCCGGAGTCACGGCCGAAGCCCCTTCGTCCAAGAAAGGGCGGCCGCGCTCGCGCTTCCTCCGCGGGCGCCGCACGACCGCGGGCACGATCGTCGGCGGCGTGACGACCATCCTTCTTCTGCTCGGTCTCATCGCGAGCCCGGAGCGCCGCCCGCTTCCCGCGACCCCGCCGGCGCCCGCCGCGCTCGAGCCGGTCGCGTTCAAGAACGTCGCGCTATCGAGCGACCCGGCGCCGGTCATCCGCGAAGAGCCGATGCCGCTGGCGTCTCCGGAAGAAGAGCCGGCGCGCGTCTCGCTCCTTCTCGAGTGCGATGAAGACTCCTGGGCGAAGCTGACGGCCGACGGCCAGACGGTCTTCTCCGGCCTGATCCGGCGCGGCGAGAGCCGGAAGTTCGCAGCCCGGGAAGGATTCCGGCTGAGCCTCGGCAACGCCGGCGGCGTTCGCGTGACCGTGGACGGCCGTTCCCTCGAGCGGTTGGGCGGGGCGGGCGAGGTCGTGCGTGACCTGCCGCTCCCCACGGGCCTGGCCGCGACCCGCGGCTAAGCTCTCCTCCTCCCGCCGGACCCGTTGATCCCCGAAGCGCCTGAGTCACAGGACCTGCTGTCGGTCCTGCGCTACGGGAAAGCGCCCCCCGAGCTCCGCCGCTTCGCCGCAGAACGGCTCCTCCCGCTCGAGCCGGCGGATCAGTTGCATGCGCTGCTCGCCGTACTCTCCGACGACGACCGGGAGATCGCAGCGGCCGCCGCCCGGACCCTTCGCGAGACCCCGCCGGACGAGGTCGCGGACTTCCTGCAGCGCGCCGACCCGAGCGGCATTGAGCTCGACTCCGTGGCCCGGCATTCCGAAGATCCCTTCGTGCTGGAACAGGTGGTTCGGCACCGCAACGTCGCCGATGAAACGCTCGAAACCCTCGCGCGCACGGCCACGGGCGCTCCGCAGGAGGCCCTGATCGTCAACCAGGTCCGGCTCCTCCGGCAGTCCGGGCTCATCGACGCCCTTTTCGCGAACCCGGCGTTGACTCTGGACGGACGGCGGCGCTTGAACGAGATCCGCGAGGAGTTCTTCGAAAAGCAGGCGCGCCGGAAGGAAGCCGAGCGCGTCCGAGCCGAGGACGAAGCCGCCAAGGCGCAGGCCGGAGACGAAGCGGAGCTCGCGGAGGGGGGCTCGGAAGGCGGAGCCGCGAGCGACCTGGAGGCGTCGATCAATATCGGGGCGGCCTACCGGCGGATCGGGGTGATGACCGTGGCCGAGAAAATTGATCTCGCCTACAAGGGAAGCAAGGAAGAGCGGCGGATCCTGATCGGAGATTCCAACAAGCTCGTAGGTCTCGCGGTGCTCAAGGCGCGGGGGCTCACTCTCGCCGAGGTCGAATTGTTCGCCTCGATGCGCCACCTCGACGACGAGATTTTCCGAAAGATCGCGCAGAACCGCGAATGGATGCGGAAAAACGCGATCATCCACGCCCTCGTGAAGAATCCCGGCGTCCCCCTCGCGTTCACCATGCCGCTCGTGAAGCAGCTCGGCATTCGTGAGCTTCGCGGCATCGTCCGCGACCCCAACCTCCCCGAGGGGATCCGGATCACCGCGCGCAAGCTGATGCTGGAGAAGCGGAGGTAGCGCTCCGGCTGAGCCGATCCCCTGTGTTAACCTTTCGATCCGGAGGCCATGCCTCGCGAAATCGATTATTACGCGTTGCTGGGCGTCTCGAGGGACGCCAGCGCCCCGGAGATCCGCGAGCGCTTTCGCGTGCTGGCTCGAGCAGCCCATCCCGATCGCGCCCCCCGCGACCGGAAAGTCGAAGCGGAAACGAAGTTCCAGGAGCTGACAGAAGCCGTCAATGTGCTCACCAACCCGGAGCGCCGGAAGGCATATGACTTCGACCGCAACGTGCTCGCCGCCAGCGGCGGCGGCAACGACGCCGACACCGTGTCGCAGAAATACCTCAGCCAGGGGATCTCGTCTTACAAGGAGAAGCAGTACGCGGACGCGGCCGGCAACTTCGCGCTGGCCGTCCATCGAAATCCGCAGGACGTCCGCGCGCAGCACTACCTCGGGCTCGCGTCAGCGCGATCGGGCGACGTGCGGACTGCGGTGAAAGCCCTCGAGACCGCGATCGGCCTCGATCCGCACAACGTGAGCCTCCTCAAAGATGCGGGCACCGTCTTTCGCCAGGCCGGGCTGTTCCTCAGGGCGGAGAAGGCGTATCAGGAGGCCCTGAAATGGGATCCCTCCGCCGCCGACGTCCGCAAGGCGCTGGAAGACGTGAGAGCGCGGCGAGCGGAAAAACCGTAGCGGCGGATGATGTCGGTCGAAGCCTTCGGCATCACCGATGTGGGCCGGAAACGCAAGCACAACGAAGACGCGTATGCGCTCGATCTCGCCGAAGGCCTCTTCATCGTCGCCGACGGGATGGGCGGCCACGCCGCCGGAGAAGTTGCCGCCAAGATCACGGTCGAGACGATCGGCGAGTTCATCGCCGCCACGCGACAGAAGGAAGAGGCGACGTGGCCGTTCCGGTACAACCACGCTCTCCACTTCAACAGCAACCGGCTCGCGATCGCGATCGAGAAGGCCAACGAGCGCGTGATGGCGGCCGTCGCCGCCCAGCCGTGGCTCAAAGGGATGGGCACGACCGTCGTCGCCGGTCTCCTCAACGAGGAGATCCTCTCCCTCGCCCACGTCGGCGACAGCCGCGCCTACCTCTACCGGGACGGCGAGTTGACGCGCCTGACGGACGATCACTCCTGGGTGCACGAGCAGGTCGCCGCGGGGATCCTGACCGAGGAGGAAGCCAAGTCGCACCCGCTGAAGAACGTCGTCACCCGCGCTCTCGGCGGCGGCCCGTCGGTGGCGCCGGACCTGCGCGAGCTCACCTTCTCGGCCAGTGACCTGTTCATCTTCTGTTCGGACGGGCTGACGACGATGCTCGGCGACGAGGAAATCGGCGAGGCGGCTGCCGCCGGAGCCGAGCCCCAGAAGCTCTGCCGCCGCCTCGTGGACATGGCCAACGAGAAGGGTGGCGTGGACAACATCACGGTCGTGATCGTCCACGTGCCTGTCGGAGCGACCAGACCGGAAGCCCGGTCCGCGAGCGGGGCGAAGACGCCGGCTGCGCCGAATGCGAGCGAGGTCAAGACGGCGAGCGGCGTTAAAAGCGGCAGCCGCTAGGGGCTTTTTCGAAAGCTTTTCCGGCTGGCGCCGGGAACAGCGGTTCCGTAAACACGTTGACGGGCTCAGTTCCGGCGACTATCCTGAGTATTCATGCCTTCGCACATCCGAGCCGAATTGAGGCTTAAACCTCTGATCTGCGCTGTCTTGGCCGTGCTCGCGGTCTCATCCCGCGCGGCGGCGCAACGCCCCCTGGACTCCATCGGGGCTTCGTTCTGGATCGAAAGCCCGTACCGCGATTTCCGCGGCGCCCGGCCCGTCCTGGCGGGGCGGGTCCTCCTCTATGACGAGGTGGACGACCCGGTCCTCGCCGAAGCCGTCGCCGCCGAGCTGCGCCGGGTCCAGGCGGACACTTTCGGCCGGCAGGGCTGGCGGACCCCCTTCGCGGATGGAGAGACGCTCCGCGTTTACGTCACTCGCCGGGAGGCCGACGGGCTCCGCAGCCTTTCTGCCCGCGCGGTCGAAGGGGGCCGGTTGATCGCGCCGGCCATCCTCGTGGACGGCTCAGGGCTTTCGGAACGCCAGATCACCCGGGAGGTGTCCCGTGTGGTGCATCGAGCGATCCTCGGAGGCTACGGGGCACCGAATTCGTCGTTCATCACGGAAGCGACCGTGGAGCTTCTGTCCGGCCCGCGGGATCCGGAGGGGGACGCGGACGCTTCACGCATCGCCGCCGCAGGGGCGGAGATCGACCTGCGCGCCCACGCCCGCGCCCTGGGCCGGCTTTACGTCGAAGAATTTCTCCGCACCGCGGGAGGCTCCGGCTTGCGGTCGGTGTTCGAGAGGGCGGGGGAGACGGGAGAAGACCTCCTCTCCGCTTTGCTGCGCAGCTTCGCCGAGGCGACCGGAGAACCGGAAGAGCGGCTCATGCTGCGCTTCGGGGTCCGGCTCTACGCGTCGCTCGAGACGGAGCCCGGTCCCGCTCGCATCGGACTGCTCGACCTTCAGAACGGCGCCTTCGATGCGTCGGCGCCGACCGGGCTCGTCCTGCGCCACCGGACTCTGGTGCCGACGGATCAGAGCGCCGCGCTGCGGGTTCGCTGGCCGGAAGACGGCGGTGCCGCGGCCGCGGTCGTGCGCTACCGCGACCCCGCGCTGCCCGCGGACGTGCTGTACGTCCGGGCAGGGCAGCCGCAGACGCTCCCTCTGTCCGGCGTCGCCCGCGTCGATTGGATCGTGGCGGGCGAGCGGCAGCGCGGGAACACCGTGCGGGCGCCGGCTCTCTTCGAAGCGATCTCCGACTTCCCGTTCAGCGGCCTCTCCCCGCAGGCGACGGCCTCCGACCATGGCGTTCGCCTGTCCTGGGCGACCGGGTCTCACGCGGAGCTCGCGGGGTGGGCGGTGTTCCGCGAGGAGCTCCTCCCGGACGGGAAGATCCTCCGCTCGGGACCGCAGGTCCTGCCCTCCTCCCTGGCGGCGGATGAGTCCTTTCGGTACGCCTTCCTCGACACGGCCGCGGCTCCCGGCATCTATTACCGATACACGGTCTGGGCCGTGACCTCCGACGGCCTGCTCGCCAGGGCCTTCTCGGCCACGTTGCGAACCGCCGACTAGATCAAAGGGCGCCGAGCCGGTCTTTCGGGGCGCTTCGCCTCGGCAGGAGTTCCGTCATGAAAGTGACCAAGTCGGACAAGAAAGTCCGTCGCGAGCCGGACGTCGGCAAGATCATCGACCGCACCATCGTCCGGCTGTGGGACACGATCGAGGAGCTGGAGTCTCTGAACCCCGCGGAGCTGCACTTCTACCGCGTCGCGGTTTTCGGCAGCGCGCGGATCCAGAAGGGCGACCCCGAGTACCTGGAGGTCCGCCGCCTCGCGTCGCGCCTCACCGAGCTCGGTTGCGACATCGTGACGGGAGGCGGGCCCGGGCTCATGGAGGCCGCCAACGAGGGCGCCGCGTCGTCGCGGGGGACACGCAAGACGCGCTCTTTCGGATTGACGATCGCGATCCCCTACGAGAAGGCCAACCCGTACCTCGACAGCGTGACGGCCCACCGGACTTTCTTTTCGAGGCTGCACCACTTCGTCCGGATGTCCCAGTCGTTCGTGATCTTCCCGGGGGGCATCGGCACCGCGCTGGAACTCCTGATGGTCTGGCAGCTCCTCCAGGTCGGCTTCATGACGGAGAGGCCCGTCGTGCTGATGGGGGAGATGTGGGGAGGTCTTCTCGACTGGATGCGGCGGGAGATGGTCACGCGCCGGCTCGTCAACGAGCAGGACCTCGATCTCGTCTATCCCGTCCGGTCGATGGATGAAGCCGTTTCGATCATCGAGCGCCACAAGGAGAAGTTCGACGCCGCGCGCGTCCAGATCATCCTCGAGCGCCGCCGCGCCGCGCGCGCCGCCGAGTCGCCCCCCGCCGTCCTCGGGACCGCCGCCCCAGCTGCTCGCGAATGATCTTGGCGTGATCGAAGGCGAGCTTCAACTTTTTCAGCTCGCGCCGCTGGAACCAGCGCGCCTCGCTCGCGTCGTCCCCTCCCTCGAGCCGCCCCGAACGCGGTGACGCCGCGTAAAGGAGCGTGACGTTGTGCCCTCGGGGATCGCGCCCCGGATCCGAGTAAGCTCCGAGGAGCTCGCCGATCCGGACCTTCAGTCCGGTCTCCTCTTGCGTCTCCCGTGCGCAGGCGTCTTCCGTTCGCTCGTTCCACTCGACGAAGCCGCCCGGAAGGGACCAGGCGCCGCGGAAGGGGGGGTGGCCCCGGCGCACGAGGAGCAAACGGCCTCGCCGGTCCCGCACCCAGGAATCCACGGTCAAATGCGGACCCTTGGGCGGCCCTTTCTTTTTCGGCATGGTCTCCTCAGCCTCCGGCTGTCACGCGGGAAAAGAACTCCCGGATCTCTTCGGCGGGCCGCTGCGTGACGAGCTCCGCGGGCGAATCGCCGTACCAGTCCCGGGGGAGTCTCGACGCGTAGGGCTCCTCCAGGAACCGCCGGCACAGCAGCGCGATGACGCCGCGGTCCGTTTCGCTGCGGATCAGTCGCCCGGCCGCCTGGACCACGCGCGTCATCCCCGGCTGCAGATATGCGTAGTCGAAGCCCGCTTCTTCCTCGTCGTCGAAGTAGCGGCGCAGCAGCTCGCGTTCGAACGAGACCTGCGGGAGGGCCGGAGAGACGACGAACACCCCCGAGAGGAGCTCGCCGGGATAGTCCACGCCTTCCGCGTATATGCCGCCCGACACGGCGAGCAGAAGGATCCCTTCCGGCGGAGGCGATGCGAGCGCCCGGAGGATCTGTTGCCGCTCGAAGTCCGTGAGGTCCGCACGCTGCACCAGGACGCGCGCGTGGACTGCGGGCATGCGCGCCGCGACCTGTCCGAGAAACCGGTATGAGGGGAAGAGCACGAGGTCGTTGCCCGGATGCGCGTCGGACATCTCCGCGAGGAGGCCCGCGATGCGCCCGTAGTTCTTCTCGCGGCTCGTATAGGTCGTGCGGACCTGGGGAAGGATCATGACCTTGCGGTTCTCCCGCGGGAAAGGCGGCGGCAGGGTGATCTCCGCGGTCCGCTCGGGCTCGAGGCCCAGGACGCGGCGGGTCGCTTCGGCCGGGTTCAGGGTCGCGGAGAGAAAAATGGCCGAAGGCGCAGCCTCGAAGAGGGGAGCGAGCGGGCGCGACGGGTCGAGGCACACGAGGGCGAGACGGATGCCCCCCGCCCGGCGCTCGACCACGCAGCGAAAGCCGCGTCCGTAGAGGCCGAGCACGGCCGCGAAACGCTGCAAGGTGAAGTGCACGTCGAGGACCGGGTCGTCGGGGAGGCCCAGCTTCTGCTCGCGCTTCCACGCGAGGTAGCGCAGGAGCCGCGGCTCCCACTCCTCGCGCAGCGCGGCGATGGCGTCCGACGGCGGCTCCGACTCGCCGATCGCTTCTCCTTCTGGAAGCTCTTCCCCGGTTTCCTGGAGGATGGCGAGGCAGTGGTCGAGCGAGTCCACCAGATCCTCGAAGAGCGGACCGGGCTGGAGCAGCAGACCGGTCCGGACCCGCTGGATCTCTTCCTCGAGAAGCTCCGGCGAGAAGATCCGCCGGGCGCGGTCGGGAAGGTTGTGCGCTTCGTCCACGACGAGGATCGCCTCCTCCAACTCATCGCCGGAGAGGTGCCGCAGGGCGACGCCCGGCTCGAAGACGTAGTTGTAGTCGGCCACGATCGCGTCGGCTCGTTGGGCGAGCTCGAGCTGAACTTCGAAGGGGCAGACTTCCTCGCGGCGCGCTTCCTCGAAAACCACCTGAGGGTCGTGGTGACGGTAGGTATCCGTGAGGCGCCCGAGGATGTTGGACCGGGCCATCTTCTCCGGGTAATCCTTCGCGAACCGGCAGAACTCTTCGTGGCAGAGGACCCGGTCGTTGGCGCACATCTTTTCCTTCGCGCGCACCTGCAGGGTGTGAAATGCCCCTTCGTTCATGGCCGTCAGCGCAGACACCGCCATCGTCTGCTGCAGCGTCTTGGACGTCAGGAAGACGACCTGCTTTCCGCTCGCCAGACCGTGGGCGAGCGCCGGGTGAAGGGCGGCGGCCGTCTTGCCCGATCCAGTCGGCGCCTCCGCGATGAGATGCTCTCCCTGCGAGAGCGCGGTTTGGATCGCGCCCATGAGCCTCTCCTGGATCGGGCGTGGGGCCGTATGCGGGAAGGGGAGCCGGGCCGCCGCCTGGGCCTTGCGTCTGCGGTCCGCAGCCTGCGCGCGCCAGATCCGGAGCAGCCGGTGGAGCCGTTTCTCGATCTCCCCATCCGCTTCCTCCGGGGCGTACGGAACGAAAACCGACGCCTCCTCGCCCGATTCGATGTCGACGTAAACGAGCGACCCGTCCACGCGCGGGTGGCCCAGGCGTCTCCAGATGTAGCAATAGGTGAGGAGCTGACGGCGATCGCGCTCGACGGCGTACCCCGAAATCCGAATCCCCTCCGAGGGGAAGTCGGTGGACTTGAATTCTTCGATGAGCCAGTGCCCGCCGCTGCGTTCGATGCATCCGTCCAGCCGGCCCGTGACGAGCGCGGTCCAATCTTCGACCGCCACGCGGGCCTGCAGATGCACCTCGCGGCGGTAGGACGGGTAGGCTTCGCATCGCGCGGCCAGCACGCGGGTGTGGACCTGCGTTCCGACGCCCAGCCGCCTCCATCCGTCGCCGCGGTCGAAACCGACGCGGTGGAAGCCTTCCCCCTCCGCCAGCTCGCGCACGGAGACTTCGAAGACCTTCGCGGTCTCGTCGAACTTCAAGATGCCCGATTATAGGGAGCGTTCGTTTATAATCTGAAAGTGCGAGCGAGCCCGCTGATCATGCGGGGCGTGTCCGCGGGCATCACCGTCGTTCTTCTTTCCCAGACGGCCCCGGTCACCGCCTTCGACGTCTCGAGCCTCCGGGCGGCGTTGGAGACCGCCTCGCTCCGCTCTCCCGCGCAACCCGCCGGGATGTCCGTGTTCGTTGCGGATCTGGCGACCGGCGACCCGCTGCTCGCACGCAACGCCGACTCGCCGCAGACGCTCGCTTCCGTCACGAAATTGATCAGCAGCGCGGCGGTCCTCCACTACCTCGGGCCGCAGTACAAGTACCGCACGACTTTCTGGAGGCAGGGCGAGCCGCAGAACGGAAAGCTCGCCGGCTCCCTGCTTGTTCTCGGAAGCGGCGACCCGAACATCTCAGGCCGTTTCTACGACGACGATTACAACGCGGTCTTCGATGCGTGGGTGGACGGGCTGCGGCGCGCCGGCGTTTCCCGCGTGAGCGGCGACCTGATCTTGAACGCCAGCGTGTTCGATTCCGTCGGGCGACACCCGGATTGGCCTGCCGGCCAGGAGGCGCGGTGGTACCAGGCGCCGATCTCGGCGCTCTCCTACAACGACAACGTCGTGCTCGTGTCCATCGCTCCCGGCCGGCGGCTCGGCGGGCCGGTGGCGATCTCCATCGACCCGCCGACGGGCCTGCTGCGGGCCGTCTCCTCGGCGCGCACCGTCGGCCGCCGCGCTCGGGTGCGGCTGGCCGTCTCCCGCGCGGCGGGGTCCAACGCGGTGTCCGTGTCCGGGACTGTTCCGCTGCGGGGAGCGTGGTGGTCCACCCCCATCGCGATCGATGACCCGCCGCGGTTCTTCGGCGCGGCGCTGCGCAACCGGATGAAGAACGGTGGGATCCAGCTCGACGGCCGCATGGTCGAGAGCAGCACGCGGCCCGACGCCTCGTGGAAGCTCGTGGCGACGACGGAGTCGGAGCTCCTGGCGAGTCTCTCCGTCGTGAACAAGAGAAGCCAGGGCTTCTACGCGGAGCAAGTGTTCAAGACCCTGTCGGCGGAAAGGGCGGGGAGGGGGAGCTGGACCGAGTCGGTGAATCTCGCCAAGCAGTTCCTGGGAACGCTCGGGCTGGATCCCGGAGCCTATGAAATCAGGGACGGATCGGGACTCTCACCGCGCAATCGCGCCTCGGCGCGGGAAATCGTGCGATTTTTGCACGCAATGGAGCGGCACCCGTATGGCTCGCTCTGGCGTTCGACACTCGCTTTCTCGGGTGACTCCGAAGGGACCTTGCGGCATCGCTTCCGGGAACCCCAGTTGGCTGGAAAGGTCGCGGCCAAGACCGGCAGCATAAAGGCGGTCTCGACGCTGGCGGGGTACGTGACCGCAAACTCTGGCAGGAATTACGTTTTCGCCATTCTTCTCAACGGCCGGGGGGTCTGGGACGCCTCGGGGCATGCCTACCAGGACCGCCTGATTCGCACCCTGATCCTCAACGGGTAGGGCTTCCGGGGCGGTCCCCTGTTCTTTCGGCCGGGTTTCGGCCTTCCCTCCCGATTCTCGTTGGACTGGAAAAAAAACTTGACACCCTGACCACGCCTTTGTGATCCTATATTGCAGATTCAATTTACGTAAGGTGGGTTCCCCTTAAATTCTCTGGGCGCTTTCAGCCCACCGTGACCCTGAGCCTTCGTCCAGGCTGAGCCGGGTTTTTCCGACCGGCGTGGCGAGGGGGGAGGTTTCGGGCATGCCGCATTCCGCCTGCGCTTTTCCGCGCCGCGGGGCCGGCAGACCTGTTTTTTCGCGGTTTTCGGCCCCGGCATTGGGCCAGGGCCT